>CASBQM010000481.1 GCA_949127645.1 Synechococcales cyanobacterium PMM_0036 | reverse complement strand
GCGGGATGATGCCTAGGGGAATCTCGGTTCCCACCAGCGCTCCGGCAACTGCCGATATGGTGCCATCGCCCCCTGAAGCAATAACGAGATCGGCTTGAGCCGCGATCGCCTCTAACACCAGCGTTGCCGGATCGACATTGGGCTGAGTCTCATGTACCACCACCTGCATATGAGGTTCTAAAAGCTGCTGAATCAGCGATAGCTCTTGCGCTGGATTGCCCTGTCCGGCAACTGGGTTGAAAATTAGATGGGCAATTCGAGTTTGCGCTAAGGACTGGATAACGGTCGCTGCCGTCGCTAAGTTCGTCGCCAAAATGACGTTGTGGACATTGCAGATCCGCAAAAACGTCTGAATGTCCGGCTCATGAGACTGGGCATGAAGGGAATCGACCAGAAAAATTACCGCCAAGACATCGCCACTGACTACTTCTGCGGCAACCTGAATATCGCCGCCTTCTGGACCCGGCAGCATCGCCTCGATTTTGAGTCCAGTCGCCCATTGAATCCGCTCTCCAGTGGCGGCAGTCGCAATTAGGCGATACCGACCCAATAGCGGTGCGTGCTGTTTGGCGAAATCAACGATCGCATCTTTCTTGGAGTCATGGGCAATCAGGGCAATCGTAGTAGGCATCTAGGGGTAAGCAGTGTTGTGTCTTGATTATTCCTCTATTCTAGGACGCTGCATCCCACTAATTGCCTCGTCCGGATGGTGGGTTGAGGATGGTCAAACTTCAGGAACGCCCAGCGCTTTGTAACGATTGAGCTGACTGATGCTTACCAGCCAATTTGCGTGGGGGCGATCGGCTGAATATCTGGGTCATAACCGCCGATCTGGTTGGCTCGCAGCACCCAAATAGATGCCCCTTGCTCTAGGAAAAGTTTGGCGATCGTTTCACTAGCCAGACGCGGCAGCAGCGTCCGCCAGCTAATCAACCCCATCCTAATATTCTGAAAAGCATCTTCTTCGGGGCTAATGCCCAGAGTAGTCTGACTGACCTGCCCATCTGAATTTTGCTCAGTCTGCCAATCTGCCCGTGCGGTGCCAAAGGGCATTAGCTCTCGCCGGATAGTTTTGCTGAGTTTGGCGATTTGCTGAAATTGCTGCTCTTGCGCCGGATTTTGCCGTAGAAGCTCCTGAAGGTCGAGACTAGATTGCACCCTTTTTTGCACGTCCTTGAGGGCGGCATAAAGCGCTTGGTTTGAATCTTGAGAGCAGTTGTGGGCGGCTCCGACGTACGTACCGCCTGTGCCATCGCCAATTCGGTAACGGGCAGTCATGACTTCGAGCTGAGCAATTAGGCTATCTAGCGCCGATCGCGTCCTGTCCTGAATGGCATAGCCTTCGGTAAAGGCATCTAGCTTGATCAACAGATCGCACACGGGTCGTCTGCTCAGCCAGCCAAACTGCCGATCGCCCAAAAAGCGGTTCCAGGCGATCGTTCCGGCAATAATGCCATCGCCATTGTGGGTGTAAACCTGGTGATACTCAATGTCAAACATCAGCTCATCGGCTAACGGCTCTTGTACTACGGTCGCCACTCCATAGGCAAAGTGCCCAAAGAAGATGGGCGAACTGGCTGACGGCTCTTTCTTCTTGCCGCCAATGCCACCGTAGACGTGGATCAGCAGGGCGCGATCGCCTTTCTCCCAGGAGGTCAGGAGCGTGGGAGTGTGGGAGTGTGTGGGCGCGTTCTGATGGGCTTCGCCTTGCAGCAACACCGATCGCATTGTGCCCTTAGCGATATCCTTCCAGGCTTGGTGCTTGAGATAAGTCCAGGCGGCTTTACCCTCAATGGTCTGATCGGGCTGGAGGCGTAAAAGCTGCCGAGGGGCGATCGATTGTACGATAAACTTGCCTGAGTCACCCTTTGCACCGTAGATATACCAACCCATGATATTAGCAGGAGATTTTGCGATATCCTCTGCGGTTGAAGGATAGCTACCATGATGTTGATCAAAGATCACTTGAGGAATACAAACAGTTTCTCTCAGTCCATCAAATTGGCGTGAGGCGCGATCGAAATGCACGACTCGAAATAGATCCGATCTATTCCTCACACTGGTGACTTGCGTATCCTCTGATGATTCTAAGATTTGGACTAATCCGTAAAATCTTCCGGTAATCTGTACCGGATCGTGGGCGATCGTCAGAATCTCAGCAAGTTCTTTACTCGTTACTACCGGATCTTTGAGCCGCACCATCACATCATCATTCGGTCTGGCTCCTGCCAGAGATTCCAGCGGATCGACCTGCTGCCAGTGATCAATCCGATACGGATGGATATTGCCCTGCATCTGGCTATAGATCGCATCTTCGCTGAAGTGAACATCTTTGGTGACGGCTCTCAAATACGATCGCACCTGGGGTTCTCGGCTCCAGCGCAAAATTACTTTTTGTCCTACTAAATGCAAGTATTCTGGCGGCGCATGATGCACTTCCAGGAAAACGCCTTTCACCTGCGATCGCTGCTCTCTAGCAGGTAAAATCAGCCGTCCTATCCAGGGGGCGATCGGTCGGTAATATTCTGGGTTGACGGACTGATGCAGCGGATAGGCGCTAGGGCGATTGAATGGCGACTGCTGATAGCGATCGTAATTGCTGCGGTAAATTTGTGGAGCAGTGTGCCTCAATAGAAGCTTGTCTTGAATAATGTCTGAAACAATCTGGACGGTCTGCTGTAGATAAGTGCGTCCATCGGGTAAAAGCGCTTGGTCGCCATAAGGTCCACCTGCGCCATTATGCCCCACCGCACTGCCCAAAGAAATCAGGCTAATCTTGCCGCGACGCTTGGCACGATTCCAGTAGGACAGGGCGAATAGCTTCCAGCGTCTAGGAAACATCACAGAACCTACTTTCTCAATCAAATCTTTGCCGCCCACAAGGTGATAAAGATGCTCTAACTGCAAAACATTTTGATTACCGCTGATCACTCCTGATAGCGAAATTAGCTCAATGGGGGCTTTGAGCGATCGCCTCAAATAAGGTGCTGCTCCCATTGCCATCTGTCCGCCGCCGCTATAGCCAATCAGCGTAATCGGCATACCGGGCTGATAGCCGTAGCTCATGAGGCTGTTGTGAATAATTTGCGCCGTGCCTTGGCTATAAATAGGTCCATAGCGCTGATCGGCGGCAACGCTGACAATCAGCACGTTGCGAATATTAATTGTGGCGGCAATCAGCGCCCCCATAATGCCGCCTGAAGGACTCATTTGTAGGCGATCGGCGAGCCGCCAAAAGAATGCCATCAGCCGATCTTCGGTCAAAGGTTTATTCAGCACTGAATAGGACATGATGCCTTTGATCAACACAATATTGTCAGGC
>CASBQM010000480.1 GCA_949127645.1 Synechococcales cyanobacterium PMM_0036 | reverse complement strand
TTGTCCCTTGGGGAGAGCCAGTGTGGACTGAAGGCAATCAGACCCTTTGGATAGGGAAATCAGACAATTCTGGCGGAGCGATCGCCGTTGCTGGTTCCTCACAATCTACACCGTCTCAGGCTGGAATCTTAAAAATAGCTAGCGAAAGTATACAAAAGGGTTCTCTCGTTAACTTTTGGCTAGACAGTGGTGTAGAAAGCGTTAGAAAAGCCAGTGCAGCCAATAAATATTCTTGTCATGGTTATGCGTCCGCAGCAGCTAATGTTGGGGAATCAATACTTATTATCACGCAACATGGTACGGTTAACTCATTCCCCATCATAGAGTCCGGCTCCATTATGGATGGAATCTGTTTTCTAAGCGAAACGTTGTCTGGGGCGTTTAGTCTTAGTTCAGTAAATACTATCGGACATATATACCAAAAAGTTGGATTTATTTCCGATAGTAAGATGATCTTTAGCCCAGGCATAGTAATCACTAGAGGATGATGATCAAAAACGATATCTGGATTACGGAGAAAGCAATAGCACAAGGGATGATTGACCCTTTCATAAAAGAATTGGTCAGATCTGCCCAAACAAAAGATCTCAATCAGTCCTTTGCTGTCATATCATACGGATTATCTAGCTATGGATATGACATCAGGCTGTCGCCAAATGATTTTATGATTTTTAGGCATGAACCGGGAGAAATCGTAGATCCTAAAAACTTTTGTCCTAAAAACCTTGAAAAAGTTAGTCTAAAACACGACGATCGGGGTAGCTTCTTTATCTTACCTGGTCACTCATATGGCTTAGGGGTATCTCTAGAAAAATTGAAGATTCCGGCTAACATCACGGCTATCTGCATGGGTAAGTCCAGCTATGCTAGGTGCGGTATTATAGCTAACATCACCCCAGTAGAATGTGAATGGGAAGGGCATTTGACATTGGAACTCTCCAATTCGTCCCCGTCTGACGCCAAGATATATGCCTCAGAAGGAATCTGCCAGCTCCTCTTTTTTGAAGGACAACCATGTGACATCACTTACGCTCAAAGAAAAGGCAAGTACCAAGGGCAACCAGAATCAGTAGTTTTTGCCAAAGTTTAAAGAAAAGCCCCCAGACGTGATGTCTGAGGGCTTTTATACAGGTTAATTACCTTGTGTAAGACAATATAATCCCCGTCTCGTCATTAACGCTCTACTTGGTGTTAGACCGGGAGTTGTCAAATATGCCTTTTGGCGTATTGTAATCCATCCAAGATAATACAATAATAAGTTATTTGGTACATAACAATAGACACATGCCTAAAGCAAATATTTAAAAGATTACCTAAGAGAGAATAAACATTATGTCTGAGAATCATATAGTCTTTAGCTACAAATTAACAAGAAAAACACAAGAAAAGCTTTTTGTTGAGATGGGTACATTGCCCACACCTAGACACCGAGTAACTTTACAATCGACAGAATTATCTGCCCAAGCTAGACAAGCTATTGTAAAGTTAGGCTGGGCGATTCACATGAAATACAAAATCTATGAAATCGGGGTTTTTGACAGTCCTCCATCACCCCAGGAAATATCATCTCGCCTGATAAAAATATTGGAAACCACTCCAAAGATAACGTTATTGTTCAAAAAGAAAATACGAAATCCTTTTGCCACCAATGCTATAACAACCTAAAATAAGAAGAAGCCTCTAGACCTAAAAAGATCTAGAGGCTTCTTCTTATTCAAACAATGAAAGCTGTTTTACTTGGTTACAGTTTGGCGATAACCATAAGCACTCAGTAGCGATGGTGTTCCCATTGGTTCTAACCTGCTTGGTCAATCTTGTCCAATCATAGTAAAACTCTTGATAAAGCTCACAGTCATAACCAGATAGAACTACCATGCCTTTTACTGAATGCAAAGATCTAACTAGTTCACAATGGTCTTCGTTAGACATCTCATGGTTATATTTCCACATATGACCACAACATCTAGAACCGTGTACATAAGGCGGATCGCAGTAGAACATTTTATAAGTGTCATATCTTCTAATCACTCTTGTCGCTTCATTATGCTCAATCTGAACTTGTTTTAGCCGATCAACATAGAGCCAAAGATCTTTGGTTCTATTCCATTCTGCAACGGTGTCACTTCCCCAGTCTTTATTCTGTGATCGCCAGCCGCGAAGTGTTCTGTCAAATAAATATCCGCCACCTCTGCTTTGCCAGGATCTTCTGCGTCTATCCTTAATGACACTTTCTTTTTTGCAGTAGATCTACTGCGAATAGGATTCCAATCTGCTTACAACAAATCTCGGAAAAAAGAACTGTTTAAGTGTCACCTACAAGTCTTAGGTGAAGCAATGCTTATTCTTCAGCGAACAGGGTTCCCTGAAGAAAAGATAAACCAGATCAGAGACATCCTCAACGATTGGATGGACACACAAGATCCGGAAGATTAACGATCGCAATAAAAAGGGAGTAGAAATAATATATTATTTCTACTCCCTTTTTATTGCGATCGTTAATCTTCCGGATCTTGT
>CASBQM010000479.1 GCA_949127645.1 Synechococcales cyanobacterium PMM_0036 | reverse complement strand
TCTGACATATTCCACGTTGGGACAGGCGGCAATCTGCATCGCAATGTCTCTTACCAAGACTTGAAAAGCCTCGTTGCGGGCAACAAAGTCAGTCTGGCAATTGATTTCCACCAATACACCAACCCGTCCTCCTGTATGGATATAGCTGCCTACTAAGCCTTCAGCCGTCACTTTTCCGGCTTTTTTGCCTGCCGAAGTGATGCCCTTCTGACGTAGCCATTCCATTGCTTTTTCTACGTCGCTGTCGGATTCTGCAAGGGCTTTCTTACAATCCATCATTCCTGCGCCAGTCTTATCGCGCAACTCCTTCACAAGCTTTGCCGATATCTCCGCCATTGCTTTAGTCCTGTGTCTCTAGGTTTGAGGTCTGAATCTTTGAGGTCTGAATCTAGGATATAGGGATATGGATCAACAGCGAGGGATGAAGCCCACAATCAGGCATTTCACCCCTCGTCAGACTCGATCGCCTTATTATTTGTCTGTCGTTTCTTCGTCAGGGGGGAAGTCAGCTTCATCGAAGACATAATCTTCGTCGGCAACTTCGTAGTCGTCGAACTCTTCCTCGGCTTCAAGCTGACCATGACGACCTTCGTAGATCGCGTCTGCCAGCCGTCCGACAATCAGCTTGATCGATCGAATCGCATCATCGTTGGCTGGGATCGGAATATCTACCGTGTCAGGATCGCAGTTGGTATCTAGCAGCGAAACGATCGGCACGTTCAGCTTTTGGCATTCCTGCACCGCGTTGTATTCTCTACGCTGATCCACAATCACGACGATATCGGGAACCTTGCGCATCCCTTTGAGACCGCCCAGGTACTTTTGCAGCTTTTCTAGCTCACGGCGCAGCACAGCAGCTTCCTTCTTGGGCAGCAAATCCAGCGCGCCCGTCTCCTGCCGACGCTCCAAATCTTTGAGGCGATCGACCCGCGTTTTGATCGTCACCCAATTGGTGAGCATACCGCCCAACCAGCGCTGGTTAACATAGTAAGAACCGCAGCGCAACGCCTCTTGGGCAATGATGCCTGCCGCCTGTCGCTTTGTACCGACAAACAGGACACGCTTGCCCTGCTCGGAAGCCTTGCGCAAGTAGTTATAGGCTGCATCCATCAGCTGAGCAGTCTGCACCAAGTCAATGATGTGAACCCCGTTCCGGGATGTGTAGATGTAGGGAGACATCTTGGGGTTCCATCGGCGAGTTTGGTGCCCAAAGTGAACACCAGACTCTAACAATTGAGCCAAAGTAACAACGGGCATGAATTTACTCCTTTCGGGTTTATCCTCCATCCAGGTGCATTTCTGGCAAGGCTTGTGCCCTACTGAAACACCCGAAATCCTGAATGTGTGATTTTAGACAACTCCACTAGCGTAACATAGTGAAAAAAATTCATCAGCGGCAATTTTTGGAAGAATGGGTGAGAAGACGACACCGCGATCGCCATATTGCACCCTGTTCTGTAATAAATTGTTGCAAAATCTCATAATTGTTAAACTTCAGCAAAGATGCTAAAGAAAAGATTAAGGCTACATTTCACGACTCAAAGCCTTGCTAGTATTGGAACATATAAATGAGGTCAAGCTTATAGAGACCTCGACCCATAAAATCTGTAGATACTGCATAAAGCGTCAATTCTCATTTTTGAGGGTTGGCGCTTTATGATTGGGGTCTCGCTTATTCTTAAATTTGCCCTTCTCAAGCGGCTATGTCTCTAAATGTACCCATGGCTCAAACGATCGTCATCAAAATTGGTACGTCCAGCCTTACCCAACCTGAAACGGGCTTTCTGGCACTGGCGACGATCGCTCAGCTCGTAGAAACCCTCAGCCAGCTCCGCCAGGAGGGACATCAGGTAATCTTGGTTTCCTCTGGAGCGGTGGGCGTGGGCTGTGCAAGGCTGGGGCTAACAGAACGTCCGCGGACCATCTCGATGAAACAGGCGGTAGCGGCAGTGGGGCAAGGTCGGCTGATGCGAGTCTATGACGATCTGTTTAGCGTGTTGGGGCAGCCGATCGCTCAGGTGTTGCTCACCCGGAGCGATCTGGTGCAGCGTAGCCGCTATGTCAATGCCTACCGTACGTTTCGGCAATTGCTGAAGCTGGGGGTGATTCCAATTGTGAATGAAAATGACACTCTGGCGATCGAAGAGCTGAAGTTTGGCGATAACGACACGCTTTCGGCAATGGTGGCTAGCTTGGTGGAGGCAGATTGGCTGTTTCTGCTGACGGATGTTGATCGTCTCTACTCTGCCGATCCGCGCCACAATCCAGACGCTCAGCCAATCTTGACGGTAGACAGCATTGATCATCTGGAGGCAGAAGTGGGCGATCGGGGCAGCACCTGGGGCACGGGCGGCATGGTGACAAAAATTGCTGCCGCGCGGATTGCGACAACTGCCGGAATTCGTACAGTGATTACGGAAGGGCGATCGCCTCAAAATATCGAGAAAATTTTGCGGGGTGAGTCTTTAGGCACGCAGTTTGAACCGCAGCCGCGCCCGTTCAATGCTCGCAAGCGCTGGATCGCCCATGGCTTGGTTCCGGCAGGCAAGCTCTATCTGGATACGGGAGCGGTAAAGGCGCTGTGTCAATTGGGCAAGTCTCTGCTCGCTGCCGGAATTAAGGAAATAGAAGGTGAGTTTCAGACCCAAGATGCCGTGCAGCTCTGCGATCTGGCGGGTCAAGAGATCGCCCGTGGCATCGTCAACTATGGCAGTGGAGAACTGCAACAGATCTTGGGTCATCACTCTGATCAGATTCTCAAGATTTTGGGCTATGTGGGCGAAGAAACGGTGGTTCACCGAGACAATTTGGTGCTGAGTTCTTGAGGGCACTTGTTAGGGTCTTGCCAAGGCGCTCAATAGTCTCGCCCCTTAATTTGCGCCAATTCTTCTGCGGCTAACACCTCATCCTCTGAGTAATAGCCTGAAGCTTTTTTGGCCTCAATCTCGACTTGCGCATCGGCAGGAACCAGCTCTGGCGGAATGGCAATCCGCTGCACTACCTCAATTCCGGCATGAGTGATGGCGTTGTACTTCATGTTGCTCATGGATACAAGGCGATCGATCCGCGTGATTCCCAGCCAGTGCAGCATATCGGGCATTAGCTGCTGGAAGCGCATATCTTGAACCCCAGCAACGCACTCGGTACGGGCAAAGTAGGCATCGGCGCGATCGCCCCCTTCTTGACGTTTACGAGCGTTATACACCAAGAATTTTGTCACTTCACCCAAAGCGCGACCTTCTTTGCGACAGTAGACGATTACGCCTGCGCCACCTTCCTGTGCCGTCTGAATACAAACCTCGATACCGTGAACGAGATAAGGACGACAAGTGCAAATATCAGAGCCGAACACGTCCGAGCCATTGCATTCGTCATGGACGCGTACCGCCAAGGGTTTGTCAGGATCGACGATCGCCTTCTCATCGCCAATAATATAAATCGTCGATCCGCCGATCGGGGGTAGGAACACGTGTAGATCGGGTCGCGTGACTAGTTCAGGGAACATACCGCCCGTCTGTTGAAACAGAACACGCCGCAAATCTGTTTCTTCAATGTGTAAACGTTTGGCAATACCGGGAAGGTACCAAACGGGATCGATCGCCGCTTTAGTCACCAATAAATTGCCGTCTGACTTCAGCAGCTTGCCGTCTACCGTAATCCGACCTTGGGCGATCGCATCCTTCAGCTCAGGAAGATTGATGTGGGCTTTGGTGATGGCGATCGTTGGCAGAATGTCGTACCCCTCCGACTCATAGCCTGTAAAAACGCTGCCAGCAAAGGCTCCAAATGGATCGAGTGAAACAATTTTATTCGGATCGCTCCAGCTTGGGTAGGGTCCAATCTGCACAGGTGGCGAAGTATTAGTTAGATCGGCTTTGTGGGTAGGATCGAGGTCGCCGCTTGCAACTGCCAGGGCGCGATAGACCCCATAAGATCCGGCGTGAGTGCCAATGACATTCCGGTGTTGCAGATTGCGGATCGAGCCGATGATGGGTCCACGATCGCTCGGGTTTTCTGCGCCCCAGTGAATAGGGATGACTTTGCCACGATGCTGATGGGAGGTGAGAATAATGTGTTTCGGCTTAGCTGCTTTAGGGTTGCCCTGAATTAAATGATCTAAAGCCGAATTGCCTAAAGCCGAATTACCTGGAGTTAAATTGCCTGGAGTTAAATTGCCTGGAGTTAAATTGCCTTCAATCAAATTATCTTCAGTCATAGTTCAGTAGTTGCACCCGTAAAGCGATGGAGCGATCGACTTTGTAAACCGACTATAGGCTTTCATGAGTCTCAATATTCTCACTAGTCTAAGCTTCTTCAACCTGTTCTGGTCAGCGTCTACCAGCTCACCTTTAAGCCCTGATCGATCAGATGTTGCTGTAGATTTGGCATTAGCTTCTTAGAAATAATGTCTGCGGCAGATATTTTGTCGGGCGCTGTGGTCATCAACCAGCCGGAGGTTGCGCCTGCCGCTGCGCCAATACTCCACTCGCTATAGTGGGTTCGCGTCACGGCATTGACAATGTGGCTAACGGCAAGACTTTTGCCACCGATGAGCAAATTGTTGACTCCTTGGGGAATCAGACTTTCTAAAGGAATTTGTAGGGGTCGAATTTCAAGCTCTGAAGCATTGGCGCTAGTGGCTTCTCCAGAGGGTTGCCAGTTGCGGTAGCGACAGCCGTGCATATCTACATCGTAGTGAGCAATGGCGATCGCTGTTTCGCTGAAGTCTCGTCCGCCAGGTAAATCAAGCCGCAGATCTGCTTCGCGGATCATAAAAGCAGGCTGACCGTAGGCTTGCCGTCCCATAATTCGTCGTCCTTCTCGAATGTAGGGAGTCATGCTCAGCCCTGAGGCTGTCCCCATGGGTGTATCTGCACCCGAAAGGTAAGCCAGCGGCAGATCGGCTTGCTGTAAGTTGGCTTGCTGTAAGTTGGCTTGTAGCAACAGCCAGCGGGCAAACAACAGCGCGTGTTCCTCACTATGTTTAAGGGCAATCACCGACAGACCGCCCAGCCAGTTGCGCTGCTGTCCGGCAGCATCGAGAGCCGTGTGATTTAGAATCAGCGGATAATTCATCAAATTCCAATCATTGCCCTGCGTCCAGTTAATCGCTGTCATGTCGCCCATGCTAGGCGCTGACCCGAAGGGATCGTTTCGGGTGGTGCTGACGATACGACGATAGTTAAACAAGCTCTGCCCCACAAACATTGGCGTTCCGTCGAGCGAATAGGACAGCAAATGTTCTTGCAGCGGAAACTCTGGCTTGAATTGCGTCAATGCCGCTAGACCTTTGCCGCGATCGTCATGCAGTGCCAGCACGAAAGGAAAGGTAAACGCCTGAGTACAGTCGGGATTATCTCGCTCGGCGGCATGGGCTTCACCTGATGTTGCCTTAGCTTCCGATCCCAACCGATGGGGGATGCCTGCCCAGCCAATTAGCTCTCCGGTATCTGTGGCATCAATTACCATTAGCCGTTTGCCGGGTGGTGCTTTTAACCGCAGGGGAATTTTCTCAAACTCGGCATCAGCAGACCAGGAATACCAGCTTGCGATTTCTTGGGAGAGTCTGCCTTTGGATTGGGTGCTGTTGGGTAGGGCTTTCTTCACAGATGAGTTAGAAGATAAGTCAGAATAGCGAGGCACACGGCGCACGGCATGGATGGCGGTAATTTCTTGCCCCGTAGCATCAAACTCGGCTCCCTTGAAGGCGATCGCCGTTCCCCATTGACTTCCTACTGCTTTAGCTTTAGCAGACTGTAATAGTTGCTGAGCGGCTGTCGCTCCTGCCTCTGGCGGAAAGCACAGTCGTCCTACCCAACAGCTATTGAGATCAGCAACTTGAGTGTTAGGAGATAAATTTTCCCAGGCGGGTAAACGCACTTTCTGAGATTGGATCAGTTGTTTGAAATCGTTCCAGCTTTGAGAAAACCGCTGCTCTACTAGCATTGTCTGCGATTCATCTAAGGCGGAAACCCCTTGAGAGCTGATCTGTCCGCCCAGCCAGGGAGTTAGCTCAATTAGACAGGTAATGGCTCCAGATTGCATCGCATGAAACGCCGCCGCCACGCCCCCTAGAGAGCCACCAACGACGACTACCTCACAGTTCCACACTTCTTGAGCAGGAGGAAGAGGATTAAGCTGAGGTCTGCTATAAGTGACAAAATTTGCTGCGTCCGCCGACAGGCTGGCGGAAAAGGATGTCCTCTGAGCCGTTTTTACCTGGAAGCCATGCAGCAGCGTGACAAAACCCCCAACCGCAAGACTGAAACTGACGATCGCCATCAACGAAAAGCGAACCCACCCACGAGGAATGCGTTTGGGCAAAGACAAGCGTTGTTTCATATCCAGCAGACTACTCCAGCAAACCACAGATTGAGCGCAACTCAGTTTTAACTCAACTTGGTTCTATTGCAGATTGGTTCTATTGCAGATTGGTTCTGTTACAGATTGGTTCTATTGCAGCTTGGCTACCTGACTTTATGGCGCTCATTTCATGACTCGGGTCGCGTTCAGAATAGCCAACAGCGCTACGCCCACATCGGCAAATACGGCTTCCCACATGGTGGCAGCTCCAAGAACGCCCAAGATAATGAACGCTGCCTTAATCACCAATGCAAAAATAATGTTTTGCCAAACGATCGCATGGGTTTTACGGGCAATCTGGATCGCCTCGGCAACTTTGGAGGGGTCATCGGTCATTAGCACCACGTCAGCCGTTTCGATCGCCGCATCTGATCCTAGCCCTCCCATCGCTATGCCCACGTCGGCTCTAGCAATTACCGGAGCATCGTTGATGCCATCTCCCACAAAGGCAACCTTGCCCTTTTTGCCGACTGTTTGCAGCAGCCTTTCAACGGCAGCGACCTTATCTTCTGGCAATAGCTCCGCCTCGAAAGCATCGATTCCCAGCCTGTGAGCCACCCGTTGCGCTACCGCCCGAGAATCGCCCGTCAGCATCACGATCTCAACACCTACCGCTTTGAGCGCGCGAATCGCCTCAATGGCATCGGGTTTCGGCTCGTCAGCAATCAAAATATAGCCTGCATAGCGCCGATCGATCGTCAGATGAACCACGGTGCCCTCTACGTTGCAGGTGTCGTGGTTAATATTCTCGTGGTGCATGAGGCGATCATTTCCTGCCAGCACCTCACGATTTTCCACCTTTGCCTGAATGCCATGTGCCGCAATTTCTGTATAGTCTGCGATCATCGACTCATCAATGGGCTTACCATACGCCTCTCGAATAGACCTGGCGATCGGGTGATTAGAATAAGCTTCAGCAATCGCCGCCCAGCGCAATAGCTCATCTGGGGTAAATCCGTTGTGAGGCACAATTTCAGAGACTTTGAACACGCCCTGAGTGAGGGTGCCTGTCTTGTCGAAGGCGATCGCTTTAACTGCCGCCAAGCTGTCTAGAAAAGTGGAGCCTTTCACCAAGATGCCGCGTTTTGCAGCGCCGCCAATGCCGCCAAAGTAGCTTAAGGGAATGCTGATTACCAATCCGCAAGGACAAGAAATCACCAGCAGCACTAGAGCGCGATATACCCAGTCGGCATGGCTGGCACCTGGAATGAACAGCGGCGGCAGTAGCGCTACAGATAGCGATAAAATCACCACGATCGGCGTGTATCGTTGGGCAAAACGGGTGATAAATTTCTGCGTTTCGGCTTTCTTGCTGCTAGCGTTTTGCACCAGAT
>CASBQM010000478.1 GCA_949127645.1 Synechococcales cyanobacterium PMM_0036 | reverse complement strand
GCTTCGTCCCCTGCCGGGGGTTTGGGGGAGACCCCCAAGGCTGTTCGGCTGCTTCCCAGCAGCTTACGCCATCCCAAACAACCCCAGACTAAACAACCTCAGATAGAACAACCTCAGATAGAACAAGCTAATTTCCAGCCACCCCATCCGCCCGAGCCGCCCGCTGCACCGCCGCCGCCACCGTCGGCGCAACCCGCTCATCAAACACCGAAGGCACAATATGTTCAGCGTCCAGATCACTAGGCTTGACGAGAGACGCGATCGCCATTGCCGCCTCCAAAAACATCGAAGTCGTCATCGTTTTAGCGCGACAGTCTAGCGCCCCCCGAAAAATACCTGGAAACGCCAGCACATTATTAATTTGGTTGGCATAATCGCTACGACCCGTCGCCATCACCGCCACATCGCCCACAATCAGCTCCGGCTGAATTTCTGGCACCGGATTCGCCATCGCAAACACGATCGGCTTTGCCGCCATCGATCGCACCATTTCTGGCGAAACAACTCCCGGAGCGCTTACCCCCAGAAATATATCCGCACCCGCCATCGCATCGGCAAGTCCGCCGCTCTGTGCCACCGCAAATTCCAGCTTTTGGCTATTCAAATCCGTGCGACTCGTAGACAAAATGCCGCGCGAGTCACACATGACAATATGCGCTGCACCCGCCTTTTGCAGCAGTCTGGCGATCGCTACCCCCGCCGCCCCCGCGCCGTTGATCACAATCTTGATATCCGTCATCGACTTCTCAACCACCTTGAGGGCATTAAACAACGCCGCCAAGCTAACGATCGCCGTGCCATGCTGATCGTCATGGAAAATCGGAATATCCAGCTCTTTCTGCAAGCGCGCCTCAATCTCAAAGCAGCGGGGAGCGCTGATATCCTCTAGATTAATGCCGCCAAATACAGGCGAGATATTTTTAATCGTCTGAACAATTTCGTCAGTATCTTGCGTCGCTAAGCAAATAGGAAACGCATCTACACCCGCAAATTCCTTAAACAGCATCGCTTTACCCTCCATTACGGGCAGGGCACCCGCCGCACCCAAATTGCCCAAACCCAAAACCGCGCTGCCATCAGTGACGATCGCCACCATGTTGCCTTTCACAGTCAGGCTGTAAACTTTGTCTGGATTTTGGGCAATCTCAGTACAAATCCGTCCCACTCCGGGCGTATATGCCATCGCTAAATCGCCCTGATTCTTCAGCGGAATCTTGCTGTGGACGCTGATCTTGCCCCCGCGATGGAGATTGAAGGTACGATCGTAGACATTCAGAACCTTAATGTCAGCAATTGCCTTGACCGCTTCCGTAATCTGCTCCGCGTGTTCTGTGCTGAAAGCATCGACCGAGATATCTCGCACCAGCTCTTTGCGCGTCTGCTCAATCAGGTCGATTTGCCCGATGCTGCCACCCGCCGTGCCGATCGCCTGCATCACATGAGCCAACATACCCGCCTGATTGGGAATCTGTAATCGGAGGGTCAAACTATAACTGGGATTGGGGGTCAACTGTACCATGCGATCGCTGCTGTTCTCCTGTGCAAAAGTCGTTAACAGGCTTACAATCTTACCGCCTGTCTCAGATTCAATCTAAAAGATCATGCTCCCCACAACTGTACCTATTGGTACGGTTTGACACAGTTCAGCTAGATGTATTAAGAGCCAGATGTATTAATAGATGTTTTAGACATAGCCTATGCCCAGCCTCTATGCAGAAATTGAGATCAATGCGCCGAAGTCTGTGATTTGGCAAGCCTTAGTCTGCAAAGAAAACTGGCTGAAGTGGAACACTTTTTTGTACGATCGCAACCCTAACAAGCCTTTTACCGAAGGACGCGTGGTGCATCTCTCACTCCGGCGATTGCAGGAAGAAACTGAAACCGAGTTTGAGCCGCGCATTACCCTACTACAACCAGAAGTGTGTCTGCGCTGGAGCTATTCGGCTCCGGGGCTGCGGAGTCAACACGTATTTGAGCTTCAGGAAATCAGCAAAAATCGCACCCAATATCTGCACCAGGCGTATTTTTCAGGAGTTGTCACCCGTTTATTTCTGCCGTTTTTGCGCCGGGATGAGCAGCAGGGTATGCGACGGATGGCGCGCGAGCTGAAGCAGTATGTAGAGGGCGATCGATAAAAGAGGCTAGAAATTCAGGCGTTGCTGAATGCAGGTATGATTTGCCCTCATCCCCAACCCTTCTCCCTAGGGAGAAGGGAGCCAGAAGTCTTGTTCCCTCTCCATTCGGGAGAGGGCTAGGGTGTAGCTTGCTTCCCGAAGGGTGGGGGAATTTGAGAATTCATACATCAATTCAGCAACGCCGAAATTCATTCTCTAGAAATTCATTCTCTAGAAAGTAGCGAGAAAGCCACCTTGTCTGGATAAGATGACTGCATATCTTCCTTTTCCTTTGCTCAGTTCCCTTACTCTAATGCGATAGGGCAAGCCTTATGCAGGGTTCACTTTCCCCAACATCTCAATTCTCAACATCCCCAGAAGTTACGCAAGCTGAAGCTTTGCGCTCTGAGAAGTTTCGTCAATTGCAAGGGCAGTTGCGCGATCGCTGGCAGACGGGCGGCGATGATGATTCTGATATTTTGATTGTGCCGTCGCTGAGTCTAGATCAGGGCGAACTGCGAAAGGTCAAAGGGGTTCATCACTATGAAGAACGTCTGCTATTTTCCCTGATTCGGCTCCAGAATCCCCGCGCACGGCTGATTTACATCACCTCTCAGCCGATCCACCCCAGCGTTATCGATTACTATCTACAGCTTTTACCCGGCGTGCCGTTTTCCCATGCCCGCGATCGCCTCCTGCTGTTTTGTGCCTACGATGCCTCGCTGAAGCCGCTAAGCCAGAAGATTCTAGAACGCCCCCGGCTGATGGCGCGCCTACGGAATGCTATGCGGAGCGATCGCGCCTACATGACCTGCTACAACTCCACTTCCCTAGAGCGAGATCTATCCGTTCAGCTCAATATTCCGCTGCTTGCCGTTGATCCAGACTTGCTGTACTGGGGCACCAAGAGCGGTAGCCGCGAGATCTTTCAAGCCGCAAAAGTGCCCTGCCCAGATGGCAGTGACTTGGTGTGGAATGCGGCAGATCTATGGGAGAGAAATCCTCACCTGAAACGGATTGTCGTCAAGCTAAACGAAGGCTTTTCGGGCGGCGGCAACGCCATTTTGAACCTTCAGCCGCTCCATTTAGTTGCCCCAAGTCTGGCATCTTCAGCGGAGCGGGCGACTGCTATTGGCGATCGCTTTCCCGCTCTCAGTTTCCAAGCCCATGGCGAAACCTGGGAAACCTTCAGCAGCCGCATTCCTGAACTAGGGGCGATCGTTGAGGCATTTGTGGAAGGGGAGGAGAAGCGATCGCCTAGCGTCCAGGGCAAAATTACGCCAGCGGGTGAAGTCGAGATCCTTTCGACCCACGACCAAATTTTGGGCGGGCCAGATGGTCAAGTGTTTCTGGGGTGCTATTTCCCAGCCGATGAAGCCTATCGCGTCCGGCTGCATCGCTATGGAATGCAGGTGGGTCAGGCTCTAGCCGCAAAAGGCGCACTCGAACGCTTTAGCCTCGACTTTATCGCAGTTCGCCAGCCCGACTTACTAGATTCTTTGGGGGAATGGGATATTCAGGCGATCGAAATTAACCTGCGCAAAGGGGGCACCACTCATCCCTTCATGACCCTCAAGCTTTTGACTCACGGCCGCTATGACTTTGCCACCGGGCTTTTTTATAACCAGGAGGGCAAGCCCAAATACTACACCGCCACTGACAACCTGCAAAAAGATGCCTACAAGGGACTCAGCCCCCGCGATCTCATGGATATCATCGCCCAACACAATCTTCACTTCAACAGCAATACCGAGACAGGCACGGTATTTCACTTGATTGGCTGTCTCTCAGAGTTTGGCAAACTGGGACTAACCAGCATTGGCAATTCTCCCCAAGAGGCGGAAATCATCTACCAGAAGGTGATCCAGGCGCTAGATCAAGAAACTCGGAGTCAGGGAACTTCGGATCATCCGGCGGCATCTCACTCTACGCCCACCTTTCCCAATACCTGGAACGGATATAGCTGATTTGAAGAGCTTATTCGGCAACAGCTTATTCGGCAACTTTAATCTTCTGTGGTAGCTCAGTTTCCAGCATCAGACAGTTGCGACCATTCACTTGCAGTCGATACTCTACCCGATCCATCAAGCGGTTAAGAATGAGCCAGCCATATCCGCCTTCCTGATATTCATGCGGTTCAGGTGGTAGATAGGTAGACAGATCATAGCCTTTGCCATGATCCCAGATTTCTAAATGCAAATTGCGATCTTTCAGCTCTAGACGCACCAAAATCGGCAGATTAGGCTGCTCACGATGAGCATGGCGCACCACGTTTGAGTAGGCTTCCACCAACACGAGGCGCAGTCGGTTGGCTTGTCGTGACCAATCCACTTCATCTTGCAACTCTAGCTCTAATGTGCCAAGTAGCCACTCTTCTACCACCGTCAAAAATCTGAGATCGCTGGGTACATGCAGTTCAGTTTTCATGGGCTACAGCACCTCTAAAGAGAGCATAGTTTGGTCATCTTCCTGAATGGGGTTATGCGCCTGAATTTCTGCCAGTAAGTGGTTAAGGTCTAGCCGCTCTTGTTGAAGTAACATCTGCCATAGTCCTGACTGGTGAAGCATACTGCTATTGGATTGACTTCCCGCAGCTCGGAAAACAGTGGCTTCTGTAATGCCATCTGAGGTCAGTAAAAATGTATCTCCTGAGCTGAGATGCAGACTGCCTGGATCAGCCTTCCAGATGGGCAGTATACCCAGAGGCACCCCTCGTATCTTGAGATAGGTAGGCTCTCCGCCCTTTCCAAGAGACCACACCATCGGATAAATATGTCCGGCATTGGCGTAGACCAGATTGCCTGAGCTGGGAGTGTACCGCGCTAGCACCATTGTAATAAAGCAATTACTGCCGACGAGATCTTCTGAGAGGCTCTGATTAAGGTTGCCCATAACTACGTCAGGTTCAGGAGAAACCTCTTGAGTCAGCTCTCGCCGCAGGAGTGAAATGCCGCTAGCCATAAATAGCGCTGCCGGAACGCCCTTGCCCGACACATCGCCGACTGCAAGCCAGACATCGCCCTGAGGATGCACATACACCTCAAAAAAGTCGCCTCCCACCTGCCGTGCTGGGAGACATAGTGCCTGTACGGTAGCGCTCTCTAGCTTGGGCAAGCTTTGACGCAGCAAATTGGTTTGAATCTGGCGGGCAACGGCTAATTCGGACTGCATCTGAGCCGACTGCTCTTGAAGTTGCTGATAGAGCTTTGCCTGGGAAATAGCAAGCGCGGCTTGCTCAGCAACGCCTCTCAACAGCATTCCCTCTTCGGTTGTCCAGAGAGCAGTATTGCTTTCTCGGTGCAGCATCAATACTGCCAGTATCTCCTGCTGATAGGTCAATGAAACTCTAAGCTGAAGTTGCTCACAGCTCTGAGTTTGAGTAACCTGAGACGTTGGGGAATCAAAAATTTGCCCTAGCGTCACCGCATTAAATCCTAGCTGCTGCTTGTCGAGCAATTTTTCGGGGGCGATCGCTGAATAAACAAACAGCTCGGAAGAAAATTGATACGGAATATCTAAATCTTCTGCCCGTTCTAAAGGACAAAGCGCACAAACATCTGCCTCAAACGCCTGCCCGATCGCTTCTACAACTTTTTGCAGCATATTACGATAGTCGAGCGACTCGCGGATGGTCGTAGTGATGGTGTTAAATAGAGACTCTCGGCGCAAGGCACGGTGCAGCTCGCTTGTGCGACGCTTTAGCACCCCATAGGTCTCCGCCGCTTGCTGGATCGTGACTCTCAGATCTACCGGATTCCAGGGTTTAGTAATGTATTTGAAAACTTTACCCGCATTAATGGCTCCCACGAGATCCTCGACATCGGTGTAGGCGGTTAGCAGGATGCGGATGGTGTCTGGGAAGCGATCGACGGTATGACTCAGAAATTCTGTGCCGCTCATTTTGGGCATCCGCTGATCCGAGATGATGATTCCCATCTCGCCGACCTGCTCCAAAATTTGGATCGCTGTAGCGGCGCTGTCGGCTTTATACACTTCAAAATCTCGCCGAAAGGTGCGATAGAGCAGATCCAGATTATCTGCCTCATCATCAACGACCATGAGCTTGAGCTTACTCGTATTTAACTCAGTCATGATCTCTTTTACCCAATGTGCGCAATTTAGTCTTCCCTGTACTTACGTTATTCTCTCTATATTTATCTCTTGCTCACGAAAGTAGTGGGAATTCTTCAACTTTTGATATAGTCCATACCTCTAGGCTAAGGTACCCTGATTTCGCTTAAAGATATCAAAAGAGCCATTACTAAAGATATGGCAACCGCCAAGGCAGTTGGGATGAGGACACTATGGGTGGGGCGCTTCGCGTTCCATTAATTTCCGTTAATACCTGATGTGCAACTCCTGATATGTAACTAAAG
>CASBQM010000477.1 GCA_949127645.1 Synechococcales cyanobacterium PMM_0036 | reverse complement strand
TTGCGGCACTGGCGGCGCTATCGAGTTCAGGTAATCCTCAAGCCTTTAAGTACTGGCACATTGGCGATGGCTCACATCTTTTTTCGGTGGCGGCTTTGCTAGTGTTTGGGCTAGTCTGCTATGGGCTGATGGGGCGACAAGAAGCTCCTCAAATTCATAGGACTATGAGGTGACTGGCATCATGCAGCGACTTTCTACGAGTCTGATCTGATTCCAATCTACGGCGTTGCAGAATAGAGGGATGAATTAGGAAAAATCTTAAGCTCTTGTGGACAATTGTGGGAGCTTGGCAATGCTATTTCTATGTCACGGACGGTTGGAGGGTCTGTCCAGGATTTATTCTGGATTTGAGCACTCATCCCTCAATTCAGCAACGCCAAATTTCACACTGGATTTGCAAACACCGAGTTTTCAGCAGGCATTAGCTCAGGATGACGCAGGCTAACCCATAGGCTATAGCTATTTTCTGCCGCAGTCACCACAACAGGAGCCTGTTTGGATAATTTGCAGGCTTGAAGATAAAGAGAGGCTCGCTCGTTCGGTTCTACGGTCTGCGATCGATAAAATAATTCGCCGTTATGAGAGATGCCGTTCTGAACAGAGTTGTTAAACCAAAACTTGAACAGGTGACACTCTTCTTCTGAAATTACGGGAGGCAACACGGCAAATTTGGATGCTGGCTAAAGGTTTTGACTGAAAGTTTTAATCAGAGTAGAGTTGCCCATCGGGCTAGTGCATGAGACAACCTATGGCGTTGTATTCCTGCTAACGTTCCCAGTATAGCTACGGGTGCTTTGACTGCCTAGACTTAGAGACAGACTTCGACAGTCGAAACAGAGATTAATCGTGCTTAAATTAATCGTGCCTAATTAAAGCCGCCTGTCGGGCTGCTCCAAAAGTGCAGTTCGACAAGCGGCGGTGCTGAGACTCAAACTTTATTTGCGTAGTCCGCTAGCTAAAACCAGTCAGCATGAGAAAACTCGCCTCTGGGCTTGTCGGTACGCTCATAGGTGTGGGCACCAAAGTAGTCGCGCTGAGCCTGAGTGAGGTTTTGAGGGAGGCGATCGCGGCGGTAGGTATCAAAGTAGTCTAGCGAGGCGCTGAAGGCAGGTACTGGAATACCCAGCTTAGCGGCAGTCATCAAGACTTCCCTCCAGGCATCCTGGCGATCGAGAATCGTCTGCTTAAACTCAGGAGCTAGCAGCAGGTTGGGCAACTGAGGGTTCTCATCAAAAGCCTGCTTAATCTTGTTGAGAAAGCGAGCGCGGATGATGCAGCCGCCCTTCCAGATGCGGGCACATTCGCCCAGATTTAGATCGTAGCCGAACTCCTGAGAAGCCTTTGCCAGGAGCGCCATCCCCTGCGCGTAAGAGCAGATTTTGGAGCAGTAGAGAGCATCGCGCACTTTGGTGATGAACGCGGCGGCATCGCCCTCATACTTGCCCGTCGGGCCTGTTAGCTCCTTGGAGGCAGCAACCCGCTCTTCTTTGATAGAAGACATAATCCGGGCATTGACGGCGGCAATAATAGTGGGAATGCTGACTCCCAAATCCAGCGCCGTTTCCACCGTCCAGCGTCCGGTGCCTTTTTGTCCAGCAGCATCGAGGATTACGTCAACCAGAGGCAGACCTGTCTCGTCGTCCATCTTGGTGAAGATACTGGCGGTAATTTCAATTAGGAACGAATCTAACTCGTCGGTAGTGTTCCACTCGGCAAAGACTTCGTGAAGCTGGGTATGGCTAAGACCGATCGCATTTTTCAGCAGATCGTAGGCTTCGGCGATGAGCTGCATATCGCCATACTCAATGCCGTTATGCACCATTTTGACATAGTGACCCGCACCGCCTTTACCGATGTATGTAACGCAAGGTCCGTCATCCACCTGTGCCGCAATTTTGGTGACGATCGGCTCAATTTCTTTGTAAGCCGCCTCTGTGCCACCGGGCATCAGGCTCGGCCCATTCAGCGCTCCTTCTTCGCCACCGCTCACGCCCATGCCAATGAACCGTAGCCCGGTAGACTCCATTTCCTTCACGCGACGCTCAGTATCGGTATAGAGCGAGTTGCCGCCATCAATAATCATGTCGCCCTCTTGCAACAGAGGCTTCAACTGATTCATCACGGCATCCACAGGAGCGCCCGCCTTCACCATGATCAAAATCTTGCGAGGGCGATCGAGTGATTCAACAAACTCTTCGATTGTGTAGGTAGGCTTAACATTCTTACCCCCGGCTCGGTTTGCCATGAAGGCATCGGTTTTGTCCCGCGAACGGTTATACACTGCGATCGGGAAGCCATTGCGCTCGATGTTTAGCGCCAGATTTTCTCCCATTACCGCCAGACCAATCAAACCAAAACTTTGTGCCATAGGACTCTGCTGATTCTCCGCTTACTCTGGACAACGCTGTGGAATCTCGGTGATTACTTAGGGCTAACAGACCCACACTTCACTACAGAGTAGTCAACTTTTGGGAAAAGGCAAGCTTACCGAAAGGTTTTCTTTATGCAAATGTTCTTATGCTGACAATTGACCCTTGAATTTTGGATTTTAGATTTTGGATTTTGGAATCAATTACGAAATGCACTCTAGAATTTTGGTGCTGGCGATCGCCGCCCTCCTGGACTACTTAATTGGCGACCCCTGGAACTGGCTACATCCCGTTCAGGTCATGGGGTGGTTTATCCAGCGCTATACGCATTTCTGGCTCAAGCATTTATCCTCTCCCGTGCCGCTGAGAATCGCCGGGGTAGGATTGGCGATCGCCCTTATTGTGGGCAGTGGCACTGTGGGTGGGCTGATAGTGTATGCTGCAAATCTCATTCACCCGATCGTAGGCGTGGTTACAGAGAGCATCTTATTGGCAAGCTGCTTTGCCGGACGGAGCCTCCGAGCTGCCGCCGACCAAGTACTTCAGCCGCTTTTGCAGGGCAATTTGGAGGCAGCGCGTAATCAGCTTAGTCGCTATGTGGGACGCGATACCGAAAACTTGTCTGAGGCAGAAGTCTTGAGAGCCGTGCTAGAAACCGTGACTGAAAACGCGACAGACGGCGTAATGGCTCCTTTGTTTTACGCGATCGTCGGCGCATTTTTGCCCATGGGCAGCGTGCCGATCGCCCTAGCCTACAAAGCAGCCAGCACCCTAGATTCTATGGTGGGCTACCGAGAGCCGCCCTACACCCACATTGGCTGGTTTAGCGCTCGCCTAGAGGATGGCTTGACCTGGGTGCCCTGTCGCCTAACGGTGCTGACCTTAGCACTACTATCCGGCAGGCTCCGCCAGGTTTTGCAGCTCTGCCAACGCGATGCTCCCCAAGACCCTAGCCCCAACGCCGGATGGAGCGAGTGCGCCTACGCAGCGGTTTTAGGAGTCCAGGTCGGCGGCTCCAACCCCTACAAAGGCATAGTGAAACACAAGCCGCTACTAGGCGACGCAATCTACCCGATTACGGCTGAAGTCATTGCTCAAGCCACTCAATTGACGCGACGAAATATCTTGATCTGGCTAGGGATGGCGATCGCCGCTCTCTACATCCATTCCCCATGATTAGTTTCAAGGACAAGGTAAAACCCACACTTACATAACTCATCTGCGACTCATCTGCGACTCATCTGCGACTCATCTGCGACTCAGCAATGCGAAGCGCTCCTTCCCTCACATTATCAAACCCTTCCAGAGGAGGTTCGGGGGTCGCCCCCAAGGATCGGATTGCCTAGAAGTTGTATGCCCACAACAGGTCTATAAAAGGAGAGAGCAATCCAAAGCTTTACCCCGAAAAAACCGATACAGTAGATAGATTACAGAATATAAACTTCTCTCAGATAGGGTCTGACCATCCATGCGCGTAATCTTGATGACTGGCAAAGGCGGAGTCGGCAAAACCTCCGTGGCGGCTGCGACAGGACTGCGATGTGCCGAACTAGGCTACAGAACCCTAGTTTTGAGTACCGATCCGGCTCACTCACTAGCCGACAGCTTTGACATAGAACTTGAACACGCACCGCGCCAAGTGCGCCCCAACCTCTGGGGAGCTGAACTAGATGCGCTTATGGAGCTAGAGGGCAACTGGGGAGCCGTGAAACGATACATTACCCAAGTGCTGCAAGCCCGTGGGCTAGATGGCGTAGAAGCCGAAGAGCTAGCCATTCTTCCCGGCATGGACGAAATCTTTAGCCTAGTGCGGATGAAACGCCACTACGACGAAGGCGAATACGACGTGCTGATTATCGACTCCGCCCCCACAGGCACTGCCCTACGATTGCTCAGCCTCCCCGAAGTGGCAGGCTGGTACATGCGCCGTTTCTATAAGCCCCTACAAGCCGTATCCGCTGTCCTTAGACCCTTGGTGGAGCCGCTATTTCGACCGATCGCCGGATTCTCTCTTCCCAACAAAGAGGTGATGGATGCGCCCTTCGAGTTTTATGAACAAATCGAGGCGCTGGAAAAAGTACTGACCGACAACACCCAAACC
>CASBQM010000476.1 GCA_949127645.1 Synechococcales cyanobacterium PMM_0036 | reverse complement strand
ACGCATTGACAGAAAAGCCAAAATAGCGGGTGTGGATTTCAGCCCTTTGAGCTGATTTTTCCTGTTCCTTGCCAACCGATCTCAGCCTCAAAAGGGAAATTCACAAAACGCTGAAACGAGGTATTTACGTTGATAAACAACCTGACTCCTTCGTACAGTGCGTAAGTCCTATTAGGATCTACGCCTAGTCTTGTCTGGTAGTGCAGCTTGAAAAATAGTGATTTAAAGCCATGTAGAAAGTGAAAATGGCGTTGCTGAATTGAGGTATGAATTCTCAGACTACCCCTCACCCTAACCCTCTCCCGACTGGAGAGGGGACATGAGTGTACGGCTTCCTTCTCCCTAGGGAGAAGGGTTGGGGATGAGGGCAAATCATACCTGCATTCAGCAACGCCGTGAAAATAATCCCGATCGTTTTTTAGAAGGACTGAAAGGAACACACCCTTAGTAAACGCTGACATTAATGTGCGAAAAGCTTGTCATTGGCAATATGCGAAACGTTGAGCATATTCAAGAATTTAATCAAAAGCGACGTTAATGTGCGAGAAGCGACATTTAACGTGCGAACGTACACGAGACAGTGCATTTACGAAGCCCGTGATGAGGATTGAACTCATGACCTCACCCTTACCAAGGTTGCATACGTCACCTCAGAAACCAATAATATCAAGTGTTTCCACCGTTGCTAGAACTGGTATACCAGTGTGATACCAGTTCTAGCAACGCAAGCTATGACCGTCTAAGCTTCTGATTGCTGGGAAGAGATGCTTGGTAAGCATTAATTGCTCTCATGTGAACTGACCATTCGTGCTTATTAACCATCCAATCTTCAATCAGCTCTTTGTTGTAGAGGATCTTCTGTACTGGCTTAAGATAGTGAATACCCAAATACCATTGTTCCTGACGATAGCAAGCTATAGTGCGTTCCCCCACCTTTAGCAGCTTGCAGACTTCGTGCTTGTCTATGAAGGTAGTCATGCTTCACCTTCCTGTTTTACCGCCTGCAAATCGGTGATTGGCACAGTTTGAGTGATGCACCAACTTGGAAAATTTATCGTTGCCTTACCCTCCAAAACAGCCTCTACAGTGAGCGTTCTTTTTCCACAGATCTGTGATAGTGCTGCTCCTGTATACTTCACTTGGGCCCCCACTTTCAGCGATTGTGCCTGAACATTGCCTGAAGGGGAACCTGTTCGGTTTTTTTCTTCATTAACAGCCCCTGCTACATTTTCAACATTTTTGGAATTATCAGGTGAAACCTTCGCTATAGGTTGCTTCTGCATCTGAGAAGCGTTTTCAACATCTTCAACAATCCCCCCAGTTGATAGTCTTAAAGCCTGATCAAGACTGGTTTTTGAAGACTTGTTGAAAGTATTGAGAGGATTTTCAACACTTCCAACATTTTTTCCAAAAGCTTTAAAACGAAGACGAGTTCCGCTGCCTTCGATCTCGCCCTTTCCCATCTCGGAGAGATGCTGGAAATGTCTGCGGATTTCATCAGGTTTGGCTTTGTCGAAAATTCCGCGAGATTGTCGAATATCCCGCGCAAGCACCCATCCTTTTCGAGCAGATAGTTGAATGATTCTAGCTAAGGGTGCTGATTCCTGTGCAGTGTCGAATTTCCCATACAGCGCCCTGATTTGATTGATCGCAAGCTTTGAGACCTCTATAGCTTTTTCGATAGTAGAAAGGCTGATCTGAAGAGGGGGAGATAGGTAATCTGCATTAGCGCTCTCAATCAGGTGTAAATCTAAGGCGATTTTTCCAATTCTCCCTGCTGTTTTGCCGATGACGGCTCTCAACGCAGGATTAGATTCTCGCTCCCGTTCTCGCTCTAGCATATTGTAGCAAGTTTGAAAACATCTGAATGCTTCGCTGCTAAGGCTATACTCCTGTGCTACGTACTGACTAATCTTTCGATATTGCTGAGTCAGCATCCCTGAGAGATCAAAATTTTTATGCTCGTCAGGCATTGTGCTTGCCGTTGGGGATTGCTGGATGAAGAAAAATCGCGCCCACTTTCCGTTTATGTCGTCACATTTCCCTAGGAATCCTTGCAACACTTTGGGCTGAATCGTGCCTAGTAGTCCAAAGTTGAGGCAGTCAACATCAGCTTGTAAACCAGCAGCGCGCAAAACGACTCCGCCATTGCCATCATAGTATTCGAGCAAATCTTCCGAATCTGAACCTGCACCCTTTCGGTATTGATTGGCTGCTTTGAAGTAACCTGCAATCTCGTCTGTTAAAGCCAGAAGCCCCTGTTGTGGTACTCTCGCGGCTTGCTTGAGGATACTTTCGCCCGTTGCTCTGTTGAAGTAGTAAATCGGCAATTGAGGTTCTGCCTCAGTGAACTCTTCATGATTTTTGGCTGCTGCCTTTCTAGATTTCCAATCCTCTAAAGCTGCTTTATGCTCATTTTTTGAATCATTAAAAAGCACCCTTAGAGGTTTCTTAACGACTGTATTGAGTACAGGAGACTTTTTCTGGCTGGACTCTGCGACAATCACCCCAAATAGATTTGGCGTTACTATAAAATCTAATCCTCGGTGCAAAACCAGTTTTGTGCCGTTTTTAGCTAGAGAACCAATCGTTGTTAGCAGTACCACCAAGTACAGTTCTGGTCTAAGATTTTGCCATTCCGCCATTTGTTTGAGGGACATTGCGAGCTCATGAGGTAGCACATCAGCGATATCAATCTGAGATTGGCTTGCCTCTAGCAACAGTTCGATGCCTTTTTTGTATCGTCTCGCAACTCTTCAGAGTTACCTTCATGATCAATTTCTGTATCCTCCCAGAGCTTGTCAAATTCCCGCTCTGGAAGCGTTGTTTTTTGACGCAGTTTGATTTTCCGAGTTTGTAGGGCAGATGAACCAAGATTCTTATCCAGCAACTCACGGATTGCCATTGGGATGTCATCAATTAATAAAGCCGCTGAGTCACCCAGCAATCTGAGCGGTACAACGCTCAGATTGCTGGGTGTGCGGCTACCTTCACGAAAAGGTGAGACCCATCCGTTTTGCTTAGCCAAGTATCCTAGAGTGCCGATCGTTATGGATCTTCTTGTTCTAGCCTTGATGTGTCTCCAGACATTGTTGAATCCTTCTTGAGTGTGAGTCGCACTCCGCTCACTCCATTCCAGTACATCTCTTTCATTTAAGCCAGCGTCATGCGCCCCAAATAAGCAATCCCTCCACACATACCAGTCGAGCAGGTTCGGATCTATCGCTTCAAGGTAGGAACTTGCCCAATTCCTTGAATCCCATCGCTGTCCTTTTCTGACTTGCGGCTCTGGCTTAGGTTCATATTCTGGCTTCAGCATCTTCTCAATCATCCAGAGCGGTGCTGTAGCGACCGGTTTATCTAATCCAGTCCCAGTGTAAGTAGTGCCGCTATCGTGCTTTCCATACACAACTGATTGTTTGCCATTCCAGCGAAAATCTATCTGCTCCTCTTTTCCATTTGCATCTTTGACTCCTGTCTTATAAACACAATTTTTGACTGCACTCCAGTAAACCTTAGGCACATAAAACACTGATTGATAGTGTCCGGGCACATCAGTGCGACCGCTTTCGATCTTCCATGTTTCTGGAATTTCTTCATCTCCCCGCCATTCATCCAGCAAGGGATCGCAGCTTTCGCCGTCATGATCTAGTAAGAGCCTATCCGAAAACCAAATTTTGCTAGAATGGTTACAGAGTGACTATTTCAGGGATTGATGCATGATGGACTTTACAGAGATTCATCCCTCCTACCGCATCTCTGATGAGGTTT
>CASBQM010000475.1 GCA_949127645.1 Synechococcales cyanobacterium PMM_0036 | reverse complement strand
GAGCTAGAGCAGCGTGTGCAGGAACGGACGCATCAGCTGGAACTGGCTAACCGGGAGCTGAAGCAAGAAATTAATGAACGACAGCTTTTGCAGACTCAGCTCATGCAAATGGCGCTGCACGATGCCCTGACACAGCTCCCCAATCGATCGCTATTTATGCAGCGCTTAGAAGCCGCCTTAAAGCGAATTAAAGAGGATGCCAAGGGACAGATCGCGGTGCTGTTTCTAGACTGCGATCGCTTTAAGCTAGTCAATGATTCTCTCGGTCATCTTGCCGGAGATGAGCTGCTAATTGCTATTGGTCGCCGTTTGGCAACGCTGCTTTCCCCAAGGGATACGCTGGCTCGGCTCGGCGGTGACGAGTTTGCTATTTTGGTCGATTGCTCCAAGGGTTGCTCTCTTCACACTTCTAAGTTTCAAACCCAGCTTGCCGATCAAATTTTGGCGGCTTTAACCCATCCATTTCAGCTAGAGCATCATGAAGTCTTCGTCAATGTCAGTATCGGCATTGCGATCGGCGATTCAAACTATAGTACGTCAGAGCATTTGCTTCGAGATGCCGATACTGCCATGTATCGCGCTAAGGCTTCGGGCAAAGCTCAGTATCAGGTGTTTGCACCCGCCATGCATTCCGCCACTCTAGAGCTTTTGCAGTTAGAGACAGATCTGCGCCGCGCCCTTCAGCACAACGAATTCGCCGCCTACTATCAGCCCATTGTTGATTTAGAGAGCGGCAAAATTGTTGGGTTTGAGGCGCTGGTTCGCTGGCAGCACCCTCAGCGGGGGTTAGTCATGCCGGGAGCGTTTATTCCAACGGCTGAAGAAGTGGGTCTGGTTTATGCGATCGGCAATTGGGTGTTGAGAGCCGCCTGTCGGCAGCTTTACCTATGGCAAAAAGATTATCCCAATGCTCACCTGACCATGAGCGTCAATATTTCACCCCGTCAGTTTACACAACCTGATTTAGTGCAAGAAATAGACCGAATTTTAATAGAAACTCAGCTCGATTCTCAACATTTAAAGCTAGAAATTACAGAAAGTGCGCTGATGGATAATGCCCGATCGGCAGTGACAGTTTTGCAGCAGCTCCGAGACAGAAAAATTCAGCTTAGCATTGATGATTTTGGCACTGGCTACTCTTCGCTGAGCTATTTGCACGCTTTTCCTATTGATACTTTGAAGATCGATCGTTCTTTTGTTCAGCGTATGGATAGCACCTTAGAAACTACAGGTCTCGTTCCTCTCATCATTAACATTGCCCATACGATGGGTATGAGCGTTACGGCTGAGGGCATTGAAACCGTTCAGCAGTTGGCTCAACTCCGCGCATTGGGATGTAACTTCGGTCAAGGGTTTCTGTTTGCAGAAGCGCTGGAAGCTCAGGAAGCCACTCAGATGATTGTGCAATCCCCCCACTGGTAGAATCTGAAAACCGGAAATCATGGAGAGAGTTTTCTGAATCTTTAGAGAATTTTTATGGGAATGCTGTCTGAATCAATGCTTTCTGGAAAGATTCCCAGGATTACCCCAGCTTATCCGGATTGGCTCACTCTCTCTTTGGATTAGCAGATTAAGTGAGACTAGCAAATTAAGTGTCGATGAAGCACCGTGAAAACACTGGTCATGAGTGCCATCTCATGACAAGATTTAAGCGACATTTTCATCCAATTATCAAGTTTTGAGGGAACAAGGCTAGTAGATCACTACTACCTTCAACCCTTCGAGCTGTAGGACTTAAGGAGATTACTTTGTCTCACAGGTTTAGCCGGATCAACGCTGTGTCGTTCTTTAGGTTCTGATGAAGCATTTTCAAAAATCTATTGGTCAGTCGTTAATCACTGTCCTCATGACTTCAACCGTGCTTGAAGTTTATATGCTGCCCATCTTTGGCGCATCTCCCCCGGTTTCCCCTAACCCATCTGTTGACATTCAAAGCCCCAGCACTTCAAGCAGCCCTAGCGCGGAGGCGGCTATCGAAGTCTCTACGCCAGAAACGATCGCTTCTCCTAAACCCACGGATTCGGCTCCAACTGCAAATATTCCGACGGCGGCTACGCCTCAGGCAGCCATACCTGATGTGGCTGCACCTGAAACTGTGCCTGAAACTGTATCTGAAACTGTACCTGAACCGATCGCCCCTGCGACTCCCACCCCTGAGGCAATCAAAAAAGCCCCCGAAACTCAGCCTGCTCCCGTCGGGGCGACTGGGCACAATCTCGAAAGCATCGCAGAATCCGATCGCCTCGCCGTTTCTAGACAGGTCATTTCTGAGCGATTAGCAGCATTGGTAAACCGCGATCGCCTCTCCAAAGAAGTCCAGCTTCAGCAAAATCTAGTGGCGCTTGCCCTTTACTATGCTCAGTTGGGTGAATTTGCAGATGCGCGGCAGGTTGCCCAACATCCGGCTCTGTCACTTGAGCTGCAAGCCGCGACTCTGGCAGAAATTGAGAAACTTGTGGTCTCCATTCCTGGAGTCTCTGGAGTGTCTGCCTCTGGAGTTCCTGGAGTTCCTGGAGTTCCTGCCTCTGAAGTTCTTGGGCAGCCCGTTCCTGGACAGCCCGTTCCTGGACAACCAGAACTGGTGGCAACTCTTCAAACGGTAGTAAACGCCACCAGCCCGGTTAATGTGCCCAATGCAGTCGGTGTCACTCCTATCACGACACCGATCGCTGGCAGCTTTCCTGAAGGCGGGTATATGACTGTGCCTTCAACACCAGAACTCCTTCAGCCTTACTTGAGCGATCGTTGTCTAAATTCTGCTAACTCTCCTGCGGCTGGAGAATCATCTGGCAAACCTGTTGCAGTACAGCCCAAGCGCAGTTCGCCCTTTTTGCCTATTGGTCAACAAGTTGCGTCGCGGCTATCGGCTGATGAGCTTTCGGCGACTCAAGTAGTCAAGCCGACTGCAAAGCAAACGCAGCCCGTTCTCATTACGCAAACCGTCAAAGTCAGTCGTGTTGCGCCGATCGCTCCTAGCCGTCAACCTCAACAAAGCCCTCACCCGATCAGCCTATCGAACGCTCCGGCTTCTAGTATTGCCTCTGGCGTGACTGGAGGCGATCGGTTGACAAATGCGGCTGAGGTAAAATCTGAGATGAAATCTGTAGGAGATTTGGGAATGGTGCTGCCCTCTGAAGTACCCAAGACACTGCAATCTATTCTAGAAAAATGGATGTACAGCGCCAGCCCATCTGACTCTAGCAATCTCCCAAGCAAAGCCGCTGCCCCAGGCGATCAATCCAAGCTATCCTCTTTGCCGCAGTTAATTAAGCTTTCTAGGGAGGCGACAAAAATTAGCGCTAGTCCCGCACTTAACAAATCTGTTGCTGTGAGTCAGACGGCCAGTCTTGCCTCTAGCCCAACTTCAGGGTACTGGAAGACGATCGCGGCAAACTGCGGCGGATTGCAAGCTGACAGCATTACCGTTTCCTCTCAGGGCAATCAACTAGCGAGCGGCATGATCTTTCCGTTGCCCATTCCTGTCCCGCTGACTTCTGGTTTTGGCTGGCGCACTCACCCCATTGGAGGCGATCGCCGCTTCCACAGCGGGATCGAT
>CASBQM010000474.1 GCA_949127645.1 Synechococcales cyanobacterium PMM_0036 | reverse complement strand
TCCTAAATGGTTTGTGAGAGGTGGGGCGGGCTGCGCCCGCCCCACCTCTCACAAACCATCTCACAAATCACCTGGGATCTCTATATCAATAAGTTTTAAGCCCTTGAAAAAATAGGCATAACTTTGAGAGCAATCATATTTTGATTGCTCTCAAATAGACACATTAAGCTAGTACGCAATTAGAATGCGATCGGGTCTACTCTCATTTCGTAGTTTGCTGTCTGCTTCTGCAGATTACCTTGATTGACTACTTTAAGCGATTACTTTGATCGAGGCGTTGCAGCAATCTGCGGTGGCGCAACAGCAATCGGCTCAGCCTTGATTGCAGCACACTGAGAAAACGTTACGACTTGTCGTCGATCGGGTTCTTGACCTGCACAAGTCCAGGAATTGAGGGGTTGATCCATGAATTTATTTGTCTTGCTAACCCGCAGCATGGCGATCGGTAAGGTTCCCTTCTCCCAGACGGGGAGAAAGGGTTGGGGGATGAGGGGGCAAAGATTTGTTAGTCAATTAGGGGTTGTTACAGATCAAAATGTCGCTGAAATCGCGGATCAATGTTGTGTTTTTTGCGCGAGTTGCAGGAACGACAGAGTGTTTGAAAGTTGCTGATATCGTCGGCTCCTCCTTTGGCAAGAGGAATAATATGATCGATCGTTAGTTCACCTTCTGTTGCCGTGCAGCCACAGCTTTTACATTGAAAGCTATCTCGCTCCAAAACATATTGTCGCACTTCAGGCGGAATCCGAATTCGCCGTGATTTTGCCATAGATTGTAATAGTTGACCTATAGGAAGCGATCGATTAACTTGCCTCATTCAATATCTGCCGAATGTCATCAAGCGGCGATTCTACTTGAGCATTGCTTGCAGGTAAACAGGGAATCTCAGGCTCATCAGGCAAAAATTCTACCAAGACAGTAAACTTGATTTTCCCTTTCGTCCACTCTCCAGAGCCGAGGCTTAAAACCTCACAATTGTCACCTTCGGTAAACCATTGGTACTGTTCAGGGATTTTCCATCGGGTCAAGCATTGGTTTAAGCCATGCAGTACTTCGTGGCTGATTGCTTCCTTGATAGCTGATCTAAATCGCTCAACTTTAAGAAGGTTATTTCCAAATGCAATGACATCTTTTTCATTCAGTTTGTTCAAAGCCTCTAAAGCATCTCTCATTCTTAATCTCCTACCCATTGCTATTAATCGACTATGAAGGAGACCGATCGCCTCTCTCACAAAATAGAAACGATCGGGTTCACTCAATTCAATTTACATCTGTACAAGCTCGATCGTCCCAGCTCCATTAGCATTAATCGGATGATTTTCGATCACTTCAGCCTCGATCGCCTCTGCTTCTGGCTCAGCCGTTGGAATCACTTCAACAGGCACGATCGCCAGATCGTTTTTGCTGATTTCGGGTAGCTTTTTGCGATCGAGCTGCATCGTTTCTAGACAGGAATTAATTCCGGCGATCGATTGGTTGTAGATGGCGATCTTCTGTTCAATTTCGGCTTGGTGACGCTGATTGCTACGAATCTTCTCTTCGGCTTCTTTGTCCAAAACTTGCGCTAGGTAAGCCCGCGCCTGATCATACTGTTGCAAAATTACGTCGGCTTGATCGGCGGCATTTTGCAGCAGATGAACGTTGAGTGTTTGGTTAATCGTTTGCCGAAACGTCCGCAACACTGTTTCCTTAACCTTTTGCTCAAAGTCCAGCTTCAAAAGCTGACGGATAGCGGGTTCAGCCTCTACCATGTTCTGGTAGTCATACCCACGACAGGCTTGCTGCAAGGTCTGGCGGAGCTGCCACATTGAGCTGGTGCCCTCAGTGTAGAATTCAGGACGTTCGCGCACATAGCGATCGCACTCCGTCCGAGCTTCATTCACCAGCGCATCAGAAACCTTTTGCTGAAGGCGGATCAGGCTAGTCTCGATACCGCCATCGTTACCCAACAGGCGATAGAGGTTGCGGTAATAGTCTTGCTGATGGACGCGATCGTTTAACGCCTGAAAAAAGCTGGCGACGACCTCTTGCGAGGCATCGACTAAGACTTCCTCCAGCCCATCCGCCAGATAGTAAAAGGCTTCTGCCAGGATGCCCAGCAGGGGAACGACCGAGTGGCGCTTGTGGCTTGCCTGAGCGCGTTTATGAACTTCACCCACGGAAAATGTGTTGAGCAGCTCATCCAGACGGCTGACCATACGGGCTTTTAGCTTCAAAAAGCTGTTTTCCAAAGCGATGTTGTTGCTGCTAGCGACCGCCTCGTTGACAGTTTGTTCGATATCCTGCCGAAAGCGATCGCCTACCTGCTTTAATTCTTTGCTGAGCTGGCGCAATTCCTGCTCTTTGATAGCGTTAATGTCTTGGGGCTGACTGCCCAAGTGCTGCCATGCCTCCACATAAGACTTCTTCAGGCTGATGCTTAAGGGCTGCAAATCGTCGGCAAGGTTAGATAGCAGCAGCGGACGTTTTTCGGTGGTCAGGTAGCGGGTGATTGCCGTACGAAATTCTTCAATGCCGCTGTCTTTAATCAACTGCTCAATCAGCGACGAACCCGTTTCGCTGAGAATCCGCACATAGTTTTCATTTGGCGACTCGTAGCTTTTGACATCAATCCGGAAGCGATCGGCAGGCAGCTTGCCCGAGCTAGCGCAGTAGCGGTTAAACTCGCTGATGAACTGCGGCGTTTCTTCCTGTCCCTCAGTCTGACCAGCAGCAAATAGGGTGTCTAGCCCAAAGCGATCGCTCCGTCCAGCAGTCTTGAGCTGACTGCCAAAAAAGCCCAGCAATCCGCTGGTTTTATAAACCCGGCTAGAGTCCCGAAACTGCTCTTGCAGCAAGCGCTCTAGCCGCTGACGGAGCTGAGTGTTATACCAAGTTTCGTCAATGCGATTGAACACGTAAAAGACGCGATCGCGGATACCGGGATTCGACTTAGTTTTCTCCAGTAGCTCAGTTTCTTCAGTGGTCATGTCGCCTGCCGCAGCAGGCTTGAGGACGCACACGACGGCAGAGGTATCCGGATTTTCGATCTTAGCGTAGGTTAGCTCAGCATCTTTTTTGACGGGCGCATCGATTCCCGGCGTGTCCACCAAAATGTTGCCGTCCCGCAGCAATTCATGGTGACAATAGTATTCCACCCGTTTTAGCACAGCGCTATTGGCTCCGCGACGGGCATAGCTGGCCGCTTCCTGGAGGTTGCGGAAGTTGAACCGCTCCATCGAAAAGGTATTGTTATTGACGGTATGAATATGTTCGCGGTTGGCAACAAAACCCTCTAGCAAAAACCGCAGAGCGCTAGCCTGTTTAGCGCGATCGGATTTACTCTCGCCGCCCTCTTGCTCAATAATCACCTGACAAGCTTGAGAGACCAAATCAATCACCTCTTGGCGGTTAATGTTGTCTCGCACCGTCAGCCCTAGCCGCTGGCAGAGCAGATTTGCCTGTTCTCGGATTTCGGCTTCGCTGAGGAAAGTCAACACCACCCGCTCTTGATCCGTCTCTGCATAAGCAATCTGGCACTCAGTTCCAGTAGCGTGACCCTCAGCGCTATAGAGCAACTCTCGCTCTAACAGAGCATTAATCAGCATCGACTTTCCGGCGCTAAAGGCTCCAGCAAAGACAATCTCGAAGGTAGGAGCGATCGCCTTCCGCAAAGAATTTTGAATAGCTGTGGTGTCTTGCGATCGCAATAACGGCTCCTGCTGCTGAAGTTCCAAGAGACTGTTCACCTGCTCTTGCAAATTTTGGCACTGTGGAAATACTTGTGACATAAGTTAAAAGAGTGAGTTTAGAAAAAGGTGAGTTTAGAGGGCAACTGCTGACCGCCGAAGACACGCCCTCAAGCGAAAGCAACGCAAACCCAACCTAACTTAGGAATCCCTATTTCGGGAGAAGAAGCGCATTCACCAGAGATAATGTTTTAAAGATAATGTTCTAGAGATAATGTTCCAGGCTTGCACCAAATATCAGGGAGCTTTCACCATGTGGCGGGTAATCATTCAATGTTCTGCCGAAAGCTGGCGCAACCATGCCGAAGCGTTTAAGGCGATCGCCGCCAAATACTCCAGCAC
>CASBQM010000473.1 GCA_949127645.1 Synechococcales cyanobacterium PMM_0036 | reverse complement strand
CAGCAACACCATTGTGGTGGTGTGCACCGACACCTGCAAACTTGGTGGTCTGTTTGAAAGCAAGCAGCTCATTAGTGAACTCCTGATTGCGAAAAGACTTCCCATTGTCCGACAGGTAGGATTGCACCGCGATCACGCCACTGTCTCGGCACATAGTCTCAAACTTGTGCTTGGACTTCAATGTTTCATGTGACGTGAGGCTAACTTGATGCTCAACATGCACCAGCCCACTTGCATGGTCAACAAAGAGGCAACCACCGGAGTACATCTGTTCGTCAGGCGTCTTCCCCTTGGAGTCATACAGTCTGCCTTTCAATGAGGAAATGAAGTGGTCAACAGAGACCTGTTGGCCTGGGAGCAAGTCTTCACGCTTCAAAGCGCCTTGATTGGACTGGTTAATGTGCTTTGTTGCACTCGGAGTTGGTCGACGACGTGCCTTGCCGAACTGACATGATGCACACTTGGGGGAAGCACAGCTAGCCGCTTTCTTGTGTAACACCTTCTGTTGCTCGCTTGTTGCAAGAGCACCAGACCGAAGAAGTAACTTGATCGAGTCAAAATGGATATGACCAAGGCGAAAGTGCCAACGGAGCAGCTCCTTCTGAGCTTCCGACAAGTTCTGATTGGCTGCGTCGGTAACACAAAGATTGAGTTCATGCACTCGCCGCTTGATAGCGGCAGACTGGAATGCTTGCACGGTTGGCAAGTTGTTCCGAGGGTCAAGTGGGAACACTATCGGCTTAAATGGGCCGCCAGTAAGCATACCAACATCACCATAGGTGCCACCAAAGATACGTTTTTCTCGAGGCAGCAACTTCAGTCCTGGCTCAAACATTTCTTGCTCTTGTGCATAACATTGGGGGCTAAACAACCGTCGGTCAGCTTCGGGGACCAGGTAAGCGTCCAACTCTAGCGTTCGTAGCTCACCGTCTCCGACTTGGAAGTCCCAGCTCACTCTCCCTCTGGCGCGAACCTGCAGTCCCTTAGCAAGACCCTTCAATTCAACGGGGGTACCAACTGAAACTGGAGGAACAATAAAGTCCGAGGCATAGGGGGTGACAGTGATGGAAGCAGCTGTGTCAAGAACAACAGGAAAGCAGTCAGCCTCATCAAGCCCGGCTGAGAAAGCAGCCGGGTGAACAGCCATAGCGGGGATCACCCTTGGAAGACAGGTAGTTACTCCCTCTGCAACAGTGCAGAGTCCGCAAAGTCGCGCAGAATAAGCAGGGACACCAAAGATGTTGACTGTCTGAAGGGCAGTCCCAATGGTATTCATCGTAACGGGTGGCGTGGATGCTGACATGGGATCGAAAGCAGGTACAAGGCGTGGCAGCACCAAAGCATAGAGGCCAAGACGGCGCAAGCGCAATGGATAAGACCGCTTGAACAGCATGCGGTAAGGTGGTGGGCGTTGTTTCAAGTCCGGCGGCTTGCGTGGAGGCTTCCATCTCAACAAGGATTGTCCGTCGTAAAGTTGGAACACGTTGCAGGCCATGACAAGCCAAAACCAAATTGCCAAAATACCGGCTTCGCTCATAAGTGCAAGAACAGCCTCAAGACAACAATCAACCACCAAAAGTAGCTCCGGGAAAACAAGAGCACATGCACATGATAGAGTTGTGAAGAGAAGCGAGCGCACTGCTCGAGCAAAGCGGGTTTGGCTCAAAAGGTAGGTTGCCAAGAGAATCAACGCGGGAATTTCCGTAACAAAGGATAGCGGATCAGGGTCCCCCTGACCCTCCAGTCAGAGATCATACTGTTGGAGAAGGGTTCCACCACCGTCGCCCGACCAAGCGGCCGCGTTGACTTCAGGACCGTTTGGGACTCGGGGCGTATGGTTGGCCGTGGTGTGTGAGTGCCAAAGGCCCTTACCACCACGACACTTGGTGCACCAATGCCACGTCTTCCGGTCAACGCCTTCACCCTTGGTAATGGTCTGGGGCGCTCCACCTTGAGGAGCTTGCTCTCGCCAACGTGGCTTCTTCCCCTTCTTGCCTTTCTTGCCGGAAGTCTTATCCTCACCCTTGTCCTTGTCCAATGTCGGACACTTGTTGGCAAGATGGCCAGGATCACCGCACTTAAAACACTTGCGGCCGGACGACTGCTGGGTTAGACCATCGGCAACAAAAGCAGACGGAACAACAGCCGTGTCTTTCACGTTCTTGGAAGGTGGCCACTCATCCGAACCAAGCAGAGAGCGATAGTAATTTTCGGCATCGGTCAACAAGGTGCGGAAGTCAAACCCTGCTCCTTGCAGAGCAGCCATGGTCTCGTGATCCCCATCTGCACTCATGTGCTCCTGGAGAATAGTGTTACACTTGTCACGCTGCGAATAGAAGTGAGCACGGAACGGTTCGACCGAGACACTCAACAATGCGCGGAACATGGAAGTGACCAGCTCCGAACGCATTTGGTTGCCCGCCTCAAGCTCCTTACAGATCTGACGGACCTTGCTTGCATACAACATGACGTTCTGACCAGGTTCATCACAAGCACGGAGACTGTGAAGCTTGTTGCGCATGGCAGTGTAGGCTTCGGCCGACGTAGTGCTCACCAGCGTCTTGATGCGCATCCAGGTAACGGCTGCGCCATCATCAAACTTCTGACGAAGGCGAAGCTGTTCCAAGAGAACAGGGTCCAGCTGGGCTTCAAGGAACATGCGTCCGGCGGTAGAGTTCTCACGATCGTAAGCGTCATACTTGTCCGCCTCGGAGAGCTCCGCCTGCATCGCCTCAACATGCGCTAGCTGTAAGCTACCCGACTGGGTCACCACGTTGATCATCTTCGTAGGATCGCTCTTCGAAGGAACGTAAAGGATGGAGTCCATGCCATGAAGAACAAAATGGTTATACACGTTGAGTGCGAAGGCTGGCAAAAGGTAGTTGGGATCGGCGTCGGCAAACTTGCGGGCAGACGGATCGCTTAGCCCACTGCGGAGGTTCCATCCCACAAACACGTACTTGCCGGAGGTAGGGCGCCATGCATTAGGATTGCATGCACTTAAGGCGCGAGGCTCAGACCGATCCAAACCGGACCAGTCGAACAAAGGTTTGCCTCCTGTCCAGAGGGTCTTTTCGGCTTCGCTCTGGATTCCGCCCATCTTAGGAGGAACAAGCGCCATAGTTGGTAGTGGGTCTTCGACTCGGTCAAAGGCTCACTCGGTAAACTCAGTAGTATCGTCAGACTCAGACAATACCAAACTTTCACTAGCTACCAGTAAAGATACGTAAGTCAAGTCACCACACGTATCTAGTTTCTTCTCTCCTCGTCTAGCGTACCGTATTACAACTCGCTAGGATGATCAGTCACTACGAGCACGGTCGTTTGAGGCTGCCGACAGACTTGCGGGTCAAAGGCAGGAAATCCGAAAACAAGTTGCAAAGTTGTCTCTTTACAGATTATGATTGCTACAATTCAGCTTAAAAGTGGCAAGTGGCACGATCGATCACGATCAACACCAGGCATTAACACCGTCCAAGATAAAGCCAGTAAGCCAGGCATTGCCATAGGATTGAGTAGTAGTAGCAGGGGATCTTGACAGTTCAGTCCAGGAACAATAAGCTTTTTAGCTTATCAACAGTCACCATGATGCTAGGATGCCATCTCAAATAGAGCATTCCAGCGACCATGAGGAACCCGGATAACGTACCAAAATGACAATTTTCTCATGTTCTCATGTTCTCATTTTCAACGACGCGTCTGCTGTATCTTGACTCTCCCTCTCGTCCCCGGGACGCACCCAACCAATTTCACGCTGTGCAATTCATTTAAATCAGTTTCATGTATTCGTTCACAAATAATGTTTTCGGCCTTTGTCCGGCCTACCAACCCAGCAATAGTCGCCTTACTGTCTCAAACGTTTTCGCGTCCAAGCCCTTAGTAAAAATATCAGCTTGCTGCTTGGTCGTATCAATCTTGACAATCTTAAGATCGCCACGCTGCACATGATGCCGGAAGTGATGATACTTGACTCCAATGTGCTTTGTGCGGGGTGTCATTCGAGGTACATTGGCAAGGATCAAGGCGCCGTTGTTATCTTCGAAGACGGTAGAGTGCGTGCGGATCTCAAAGATTTTCTTTTGCCCGAACATAGTGGCCATCTCATGCACCAACTCCCTGATGTACAACAGATCACGTGTAGCATTTGAAAGAGCAATATACTCGGACTCGAGTGTACTGAGGGCAACTTCAGTTTGTAGCTTGGAGCACCAGATCAAGGGACAGTCACCAACCTTGATAACATGCCCCGACCGAGACTTGATGCATAAGGGGTCCTGGTCGTCTTCAACTCCCCACTGGCCAGCAAAGTCGGCATCAACATAACAATCAACCGCAATGTCACCGCTCGGGCGCATAATCATGCCCTTGTCGCGTGTTCCTTTAAGGTAACGAACGATATGCTTGATCGCTTCGGCGTGCGATTGTTTCGGATTGTGTGTGAAGCGTGCGCATTGGTGGACAGCAAAGGCAATGTCGGGTCGGGAATTATTTGACAGGTAGAGTAGCATGCCGACGACCGATGAATAGCTCCAGTTCTCATGGCAAGGCTCACCATTAAGATCGCTTCCGAGCGGGCGCAAGACCGTTGGAGTTGCTTTAGGCTTCGAATCCCGAAGGCCAGTGACTTCAATGATACGATCGGTCAAGCCCGGTTGACAGAGCTCAAAGCTGTCGTTG
>CASBQM010000472.1 GCA_949127645.1 Synechococcales cyanobacterium PMM_0036 | reverse complement strand
GGCTAGATCTGTATCGAGATTTTCCGGCGGAGCCTGCCGTGGCTCAGCAGTTGCGGCAGCGACAGATTGTTTCCGTCTGCAAAGCCCAATATCCCGATGAGGCAGGTATTGCTCCCGCTCCCGATGCCATCTCCAATCAGGTGGGCTTTAGCGACTTTGTTGCCGATGGTGACGACAAGCTGCGCCGCCATCTACTAGCCATGACTACGCCTTACATTGATCCTAAAGCGCCTTGTACTGCCGCCTATTCTTTTAATCTCCAAATTGCCTCTCGCTATTTGCTAACGCAACGTTTGCCCATGCTAGGCGATCCTGATACCGATCTACGGTTTGGCAAAACTGTCTTAAGGCGGCTCACAGCCCGAATGGGCGGATATCAGCCGATCGACGATCGCGGCAACCAAATTTTGCTCAACTATCGATCTGCGCCGTTCCTTACCCTATCGCTAACGGATCTGCTGTCTGGCAAAGTCAATCCCCGCATTATCAAAGATCGGATTGTGCTAGTAGGCGTAACGGCTGAAAGCAAACTCGATTTCTGGAATACGCCGATCGATCCGCATATGCCGGGGGTGGTGGCTCAAGCCCATATGGTTAGCCAAATTATCAGCGCGGCGCTAGATGGACGATCGCTCCTCTGGGTCTGGTCGTGGCAAGAGACTCCCTGGATTTTGGGCTGGGCGCTCTTGGGAAGTGTGCTGGGCTGGTGGCTAAGATCTCCTCTCCGTCTAGGTTTGGCAATTTTCCTTAGCACACTGACTCTCTGCGGTATCTGCTGGCTAACGCTGCTCCAGGGCGGCTGGATTCCGCTAATTCCGGCAGTGCTGGCGCTGGCGATCGCTAGCGCCATGACCTTTCTCGATCGCTTAATTCCCCGACTTCACCGGAAACAGAACTCCTCGTCTTGAAACACATCATATTACATCGTAATACACCGTAATACAGCCATGAATATCTCCATCTCGGTGCTTGCCCCTATCCTTTCCCTTTCGGTCACTCTGACTGCGCTTACCATCCCTGCTCTGGCGCAGAATACGCTAGACGGAGGACTGCGGGGGGGTGCCACCCACATCAAATTTGAGCCGCCTGCTCCAGATAATGCTTTAGGTAATGCTCTGGGGAATGCTCTGGGGAATGCGCCAGGTGGGCGATCGCGGGGCGGAGCTAGCCGAGGCGAATGTCCAGCGGCAACGCTGCCTCTGACAGCCATTGTGCCCACGGTCAATGGCGGTGTGGGTGGCTTGACGACTGCCGAGCATCCTAGCTTCTGGTTTTATGTTCCTTATGCTCTAAATGGCGATCGTTCCGCAGAGTTTGTCTTGCTAGATGATCACAATAGATACATTTATCGAACCACGCTGATGAACAGTGAAAGTAATGCGATCGGGATAACTCAGATCAACTTGCCCACCACAATCACACTAGAAAAAGATAGGCTCTACCAATGGGTCTTCATGGTGAACTGCGAGATTGATAATCCTATCTTCACGCGAGGCAGTATCCGTAGAGTGGCGATCGATTCTGCCTTGAGTGAAAAAATTAAACAGGCTGGAGTCTTGGGGAAAGCCAGACTCTATGCCGAAAATGGCATTTGGTTCGATGCCTTAACTACCCTAGCGGAACTGAGGATTGCCGAACCGGGAGATGCAGCGATCGCCCTTGAATGGCAGAGCTTGCTGCAATCGGTTGATTTGGCAGATGTAGCAGACAGCCCGTTTGCGCCCTAATTGACTGACAAAACTCAAGCCATCCTCGCCGTTCGGCAGAGCGCCCTTCGGGTTAAGCTTTCAACCTGAGCGCTCTGCTTGAAAGCTCACGTTAAGCCGATCGGCGCTGCTCTTCAGGGCTGCTTTTTGCAAATTCTTCGACCATCTTTCGATTGAAGGCAGGAATATCTCCCGGATTGCGACTCGTAACTAAACCGCGATCCACTACGACTTCCTGATCAATCCAATTTGCCCCTGCGTTTTTCAAATCAGTTTTGAGAGAGGGCCAGGATGTCAAGGTACGTCCCTTCACCACTTCTGCTTCGATCAAAGTCCAGGAAGCGTGGCAGATAGCAGCTACGGGTTTTCCAGCTTCAAAGAAGGCTTTGATGAACTGCACAGCCTGAGGCTGGATACGGAGCTGATCGGGGTTGGCAACGCCACCCGGCAACATTAACGCATCGTAATCGCTGGGATTTGCCTGCTCTAGGGGCATATCTACCAGAAACCGATCGCCTTTATCAAAGTGATTCCAGCCTTCAATGCTGTCACTCTTGGGCGAGACAATATGAACTTGGGCACCTGCCGCTTCGAGTGCCTGTTTAGGCTGAGTCAGTTCTGCTTGCTCAAAGCCGTCGGTCGCCAAGATTGCAACTTTACGATCGCTCAATATATTCGTCATAGCTCAAATCCTTGCTGTGCTGATTAGTCTGATGGTTAGTCTATTGATTAGTCTAGACTTGAGCCTAACGCAAGCTCAATTGAGCCTTAATCTGTCATGGGTTAGGAATATGATCTCAACTTCGGTTAAGCTGAACTGATTTTGGTTAAGCTTGATTAACTTTGGTTAGGCTTGATTGACTTTGACTAAACGGTGGCACTCATACCCGCGATCGTCCCTCTCTGGTAGGATGATTTTTGGCAGTCAACTCTAAAGAGAAGCTAAAAATCGTCATGACTCAGCCCAACAGCATTGCCCCTCACGGCGGAACGCTCATTAACCGCATTTGTACGCCAGAACAACGCGCCGAATTTCTGGATAAGGGTGAGCATTTGCCCAGAGTACAGCTTGATGGGCGAGCTTTTTCAGATTTAGAGCTAATTGCGATCGGCGGATTTAGCCCATTGACTGGGTTTATGGGACAGAAGGACTACGATCGCGTGGTCAACGAAATGCATCTGGCAAACGGGCTACCCTGGGCAATTCCTGTTACGCTGTCGGTGACTGAAGAAGTTGCTGCTCCTCTCAAAGAAGGGGACTTAGTGCGGCTAGATGACTTTAGCGGTCGGTTTGTCGGCGTGCTGGAGCTGACTGAAAAATACACCTATGACAAGGTGCATGAGGCGCTGCTGGTCTACCGCACCAATGAGGAAAAGCATCCTGGAGTGCGTGTTGTCTATACTCAGGGCGCGGTTAATCTGGCAGGTAATGTCTGGCTGCTGCAACGCGATACCGACGTGCGCTTTCCGCTCTACCAAATTGATCCGGCAGAATCACGTCAGTTGTTCCGAGACAAAGGCTGGAAATCGATCGTGGGTTTTCAAACTCGTAACCCTATCCACCGCGCCCATGAATACATTATTAAGTGTGCCCTAGAAACCGTGGATGGCTTGTTTTTGCATCCGTTAGTGGGAGCGACCAAAGAAGATGATATTCCGGCAGATGTGCGGATGCGTTGCTATGAAATTATGCTGGAACACTACTTTCCCAAAGATCGGGTGATTCTCGCCATTAACCCTGCTGCCATGCGTTACGCAGGTCCTCGTGAAGCCATTTTCCACGCCCTCTTGCGCAAAAACTATGGCTGCACTCACTTCATCGTTGGGCGCGATCATGCGGGTGTAGGAGACTATTACGGCACCTCCGATGCCCAATACATTTTCGATGAGTTTGCGC
>CASBQM010000471.1 GCA_949127645.1 Synechococcales cyanobacterium PMM_0036 | reverse complement strand
CTTTACGTTTTTAGCTACCTGAATCGATGGATACGCAAACAAAAAAGCGAAACTGCCCGCATCGAGAAAATTCGTCTCTATGCCTATCATTTTTATCCTTGCTTCGATCCTTATATTAAGTTCAATCCTAAGTTGGAGGCATTGATTGTGTGTAATGAAAAGTCAGCTTTGGGACACGCTCAAAAGCTTACTGAGCTATATCGTCGTTTTTATCGTGCGAATAAGCGATATAACCCTAAGAGTAATGCAGTTCTCAAGCCAGTTAAAGAAGCTTCCGATGTTATTTTGACTGCTGATTTACAGGGTTTCAGAGGCGAGGATTTAGTCTTCTCGGTTGCGGCGAAAGTTACTAAACTTATGGATCGAGTCCATGCATCTACTGCTGAGGGCTACCCTGTATTCAAACGAAATGAGCGTGATCAGGAAAGAGATACTATCTTGGAATTTTCTCGATATTTTGTTTGCAATATATTCGAGCAATCATTTGTAGGCGATCGTGCGCGACTAGCAGGACGGCAACTCAATTTGCTACGAGACACTTGCGAATTTCTCTACCGTCTAGAACAAGACAAAGAGAATCGCGAGCTGAAAGCAAAAGGTGAAGCGATCGAAAACGAAGATCCCGGTGCTGACAACGAACTGGTAGGAGACAATTAACCTAAAAGAGAGGAATAGAAAATGACCCGAATTCTAGACCCTAAACAGTCCTATACCTTCAGCAAAATCTTTGACCTTAAGATTCCTGCTGATGATTTAGCACAAGAATTTGGCTACACACTCAGTCGTGAACAGTTAAATTTACCGCAATATTTAGGAGAGTTAGATCGCCTACAAGAACTTCGCTCCAGAATTGAGGAAATTCTTCCTTACGTTGACCTTGCCAGTGAAGCATCCCGGCGGGAAATCCTGATTTCTCGAATTGTCACAGAGTTGGTTCACTATACAAAGGCTCAACTGCGAATTGAGTATCCACTCAAAGTTACTGAGCAGCTACAAGGGTATTTAGACTACTTGCTAAGGACTCAAACAGATTTACTAGTCATTGAGGCAAAGCGGCAAGATCTAGACTATGGGTTTACGCAGCTCATTGCTGAAATGATTGCCCTAGATCAATGGGACCGAACCCCTGCTCAACCCATTTTGTTGGGTGCAGTAACAACCGGGAAAATCTGGCAATTTGGTTTGCTGCATCGCGACTCTCAACGCATCGAGCAGGGTCTTGAAACCTACCGTGTGCCGGAGGATTTGAATGACCTCATGCGCATTTTAGTTGCTTCACTTTCACCACAATTACTGTAGGAGTTTAGGTATGTCATTACTGAAGTCAATCGATTCTAAATTTTTCCACACTGAAATTCCTTACAAACCAATGGGCAAGTATGTCCATTTTCTGACCATTCGAGTGACTGAATCATATCCCCTGTTTCAGACAGATGGAGAACTAAACAAAGCACGAGTTCGAGCCGGGATTGAAGATGCAACGCCAATCAGTCGGCTGACCATGTTTAAGCGTAAGCAATCTACACCAGAACGATTGGTCGGTCGTGAACTGCTGCGCAGCTATGGCTTAATGACGGCTGAAGAGTGTGAGTACAACGTTAAATTTGCAATGGATAACCCTGATTGCATCGTCTATGGATTTGCGATCGGTGATTCTGGCTCAGAGAAATCTAAAGTCGTGGTGGATACTGCTTTTTCAATTACAGCCTTTGATGGGTCGCACGAAACATTCACTCTGAATGCACCTTTTGAGAGTGGCACGATGGCATCAAAAGGTGAGGCAGGATCTAAACCTGGAGAGGTAACGAGCCGAATTAACCAACAAGATCATATTCGTCCTCAAGTCTTTTTTCCCAGCATTATCACTCTAAAAGATCCAACGGAAGCCAGCTTTCTGTATGTGTTCAACAACATTCTGAGAACTCGTCACTATGGCGCACAAACCACTCGGACAGGGCGACTTAGAAATGAATTAGTCGGTGTTGTTTTTGCGGATGGGGAAATCATCAGTAATCTAAGGTGGACTCAAGCCATTTACGACGAGATGCAGGCTAAAAATACTTTACAGTCAACTGACCCACTGAATGAAGATGATGTGTTGGCAACTGCGATCGCAACTATTCAAACCCTAATGGCTGAGGAATTTATTGTGCATACTGACTTAATTGGTTCCGAATTTCAGGCGCTACTCACTGAGGTCAAACAGCTTACGGGACAAGAATCGGGAATGCGATCGCTGCTCCAGCAAGCGGATGCAGAAGCGAAAGCCTACGCCCAGAAACATATCAGCAAAAAGTCACCCGCAAAAACAAAATAAACTGCAATGTCTACTTTCTACCGATGCACCTTGGAGCTTCATGACAGTCTGTATTTTGCAACCCGTGAAATCGGACGACTGTATGAAACAGAGCCCGTGCTTCATAACTACGCACTTTCTTATGCACTGGGTTTAGTTGATAGTTTCCAATACAATACCTTGGTTGCTGAGAAAGATGCCTATCGTTATTTCTGCGCTGAACAAGTCCCGAAATATAAAGAACATCTAATACCGCTGAATACTCAGGGCATCTATGTGACACCTGCAAGAGCAGTTTCTCATGCCACAACGTTGAATACTTGGAAGTATGCTGACAATCGTTATCATGTGGAAATGCAACCGACAGAACGCAATATCCCTAGTTTTGGCAGAACGAAGGAAATCTCGCCAGAAAGTCAGTTTGAGTTTTTCATTATTTCTGAGCGATCGCTGAAGCTACCTAGATGGATTCGGTTGGGAAAGTGGGCAAGCAAAGCAGAGTTGATCGTTGAACCCTTACCCAACGCTAAACACCATCAGACCACAGAGTTCATGGTTTCCTATCTACTCAACCCATTGGACGTGATGGTTACAAATCAGGTCTTGAGCTATGACACGGTGAATATGCCCCCTGTGAGCCTGATTCGGAATGTTCGTATGGTAGGAGAATTTTACACCTTTGAAAATATTCAAGGGCTAAAACTCCCGGCACGAATGCAATATTGCTTTGGAAATTAACACTTACCAAAGCAATATTGCTTTGTTTTTTCTTGAAATCCATCGATCGCTCCCCTAAAAATTCTGCTGCAAAATAGCCTATGCCTCATAGTTTAGTTTTGAACCTCTTCCCTCAGTCACCGATTCCGGCGAGTCATCTGAGCGGGCGGCATCTACATGCGCTGTTCTTGGATCTGGTGCGATCGCAAGATCCCGCGCTTAGTACAGCGCTGCACAAACAGACTTCTGAGAAAGCCTTTACGCTGAGCGCCTTGCAAACCCGCGAGCCACAACCCGTGCTTCAGTATCAGCAGGATCGGGCGATCGCCGCTGGAACGCCCTGCTGGTGGCGAATCTCGCTGCTCGACGAGGCTTTGTTTGGCAAGCTGGCGCATCTGTGGCTGAATCTGAGTCTAAAACAGCCATGGCATCTGGGAGCTGCCGAGTTGCGGGTGAGTAGCATTTTGGGAACGGCACAGCCAAGGCAACCTTGGGCTGGGTTTAGCTCCTATGCCCAACTGTATGAGCAGGCGTCGGAGCGCGATCGCCAAATTAAATTTCAGTTTTGCACCCCGACGACGTTTCGGCAGACTAAGTATGACAGTGCTTTACCGACAAAAGAGTTGGTGTTTCAAAGTTTGCTGCGACGATGGAATCAGTATAGTGAAATCCCATTTCCTGAAGCGATCGTTGAGCCGATTTTCCCAAGTTATTTTGATATTCGCACTGAGATTGTGATCGACAGCCGCAGTAAGCTGATTGGCTGTGTAGGTGAAATGACATTTGCAATTTTGGGAGAGGTAGATGAGCAAACGATCCAGCGAATCAATACATTAGCAGATTTTGCTATGTATGCCGGAGTGGGGCGAAAAACGCCAATGGGAATGGGAATGGTACGACGAAGGATATAAGATGAACCCTGAATATTATTTGCCGCTCTCGTATTTGAACGCGTGGGAGTACTGTCCAAGGCGGTTTTATTTGGAATATGTGCTGGGTGAAATGGCAGAGAATGAACATATTGTGCTGGGGAATCATTTACATCGCAATATTAATGAAGCAGGCGTAACTCAAGAAGGTGATACGGTGATTCATCAGCAGCAGTGGGTCTGGAGCGATCGCCTCCAGGTTTCGGGTGTAATTGATGCGGTGGAAGAGCGGTCGGGGGAGCTAATTCCGTTGGAGTATAAAAAGGGGAAAATGGGGCGGCATTTGAGCGATCATTTCCAGCTTTGTGCGGCGGCGTTGTGTTTGGAGGAGCGCACCGGGAAGACAATCCCACAGGGGGAGATTTTCTATCATGCAAATCGGCGGCGGCAACCGGTGGTGTTTTCGCCGGAACTGCGGCAGATGACGGAGGAAGCGATCCTGGCTGCCCAGCTTGCCGAATCTCGCCCGATGCCTGCCCCGATCGACCACAAAACGAAATGTCATGCGTGCAGTTTGCAGGGCATTTGTTTGCCGTTTGAGATGAAGCAGTTAAGGAGTTAAGATGTCTGTTCTATATGTGACTCAGCCTGATGCGATTCTGAATAAATCTTATGAAGCCTTTATCGTGAAGCTCAAACAACCGGATGGGTCTTGGAAGAAACAAACGATTCCAGCCCAGACGGTTGACCAAGTGGTGCTGATGGGCAATCCACAAGTTACAGGGGATGCCTTGATGTATGCGTTGGAGTTGGGAATGCCTGTGCATTATCTCTCCGGGTTTGGCAAGCATTTGGGTTCTGCATTGCCTGCTTATTCGCGCAATGGTCAGCTACGGTTGGCGCAGTATCGAATGTATGAGGATCAGGGGCGCAAGTTGGAATTGGTGAAGGCGATCGTTGCCGCTAAGATTCACAATCAATCAACGGTGTTGTATCGCCACGGGGTAAAAGAGCATTCACTGAAGCAGCGAAAAACCAGTATTCAGTCGCAACAGACGATCGATCAGGTGCGGGGCATGGAAGGATTGGCAGCGCGGGAGTATTT
>CASBQM010000470.1 GCA_949127645.1 Synechococcales cyanobacterium PMM_0036 | reverse complement strand
CCTCTGGCGCCAATTGTGTGACCAGGTCGCGTGAAATTTCAATGACAAGATCGGCGGAAGTTGCATGTGACATGGCTATCTTCTCCTTATTCTATAGACAGGATTGCTTTACTCAACATGAGCTAAGGTTGACGACGTACGGCGAAACGAATCAACCGGCCAGCCGATCCTCCGTCGCAAATGACTTCTCCGTCATAGGCCACTTGAAGGCTCCCTGTTTGATCAAGTACGAAGGATGGATGTTGACCAGCATAGAGCCATGAGCAGCCCCGTTTTGGCTCCAGCAGATCCAGCCGCGCAGTTGTCATTAGCATCTCATTTTGCCAAATAGCACCATTGGTAGCGCAATTGGCTGTACACCAGGCCTGACCTATCCCATAGATTGAACCTTCACCACCCCGCACATAGTAGATTAGGTGCGGTCTGCTCTGGTTATCGAGCGCCAGATCAACGTCTTCTCCATAACTAGCAGGTAGTGGAAGCAACTGGTAAAACCAGTTTTTGCTGGCTGTACAACTTGCATCGCATCCCAGATAGAGCAATCGGTAGTCATTTGGGGTTGGTCCATTCGTGTAACCTCCCGTGTAGACAGCTAGCCTCGGTTGACCTTGACTATTGACGGTTAGGCTATGATCATAATCAACACCGACATGAATCAGGCGTGGCAACACAAGCCAGTTAGCAGCGTTGGTGCAGTTGAGGTCACAAGTTGCAAACCCTACGAAAGTCGCTTCAATGCGCGGTTGTGTAATAAACGATAGGCGCGGGTGGCCGTTGTTATCATATGCCAATTCAAAGTTAAACGGTTCAAAGCCAGGTGTGTTGATGGGCGTCGCCATCCAGTTGGTTGCCTGGGTACAAGCGCGTTCACAACTGGCATAGTACGCAACACCATCACTGTTCTGGAAGACGAAGTGTGGCTGTCCTTGAGGATCGAGGGTGAAATACTCCTCATCGCTCAAACTGTACTGACGTGATTTCGCCAACTCGACTTTCTGCCAATTTGCGGGCTTTAGGCACGCTTGATTACATTCGGCATAGACATAGATGCCCTCGTGGTCTCCAATATTCCTGGTGTACCACATAAGACGTGGATGTCCTTGGGCATCGAGCCGCAAGCGCACACCGCCACCATCATAACCGACGTTGTCCACACCCATGACGCTCCAGTTTGAGGTCTGATTACATTGCGCTGCGCAATAGGTATATTGAACGGGGTAGACGTTCACACGTAGCGGGGCAGCAGGACTAAAGGCCGCATGAACGCTGCCGTCACCAGCGACCACCAGGCTAGCATCCGTGCCAAAGACGATGTTGGGCAGCGGAATATCAAAGGCTTGAGCAGTTGGCATAGAGTTTGCCGCCGCTGATACGTGGGACACAGATAATATACAAATGAGCAGCGTATGTATGGTCAGCCAAACAAAGGTTCGCCAGTGAATTTCTAATTTATACGGCATCTTTGTTCTCCTTTAGCTTTGTTCATTAAATGAGGTCGCAGGGTCTAGCGCCTGGCACAACCGGACATTGCATCGGCCACGGCGGGTCCTTATGAATCGGCTTGGTGTTCATGGGGACTGGTGCAATCAACAGATAGAACGTGAGAGCCAATACAACCCTGGCTAGTAAATGATGATGGCTTGTGCCCATATCGTTCTTCTCCTTTTCTCAATCTGTATGACTTACTTGCTAGGGGTTGGTTAACCCCTAGCAACGAATTACGGGTAGCGTGGCAAGCGCTGCGTCGTTGTCAATTTTACCTCCGATGAGGCTCTACGGCAGGGGGATGACCGTAAAGCCGACTGTGAGCGTAAGATTATTGCTTTACCAAAGCCACGACTTGCATGAGGTCTTCTACTGTGCCCGCGTAGTAACTCACATTGTGAAACGCGTTCTTGGCAATCTCCGCGGCCACGACCTGCGCCTGCTTGCCATCCTTGCCAAAGACGATGATGCGCGTGTTGTGATCTTCCATCGGTAGCCGCTTGTCATCTTTGGCCTTGGCGACATCCGCCTTGTCGATCATGTTGACTGCGCCGGGCAGGCTGCCTTTGGCGAACTCGGCTGGGCTGCGGGCATCGACCCAAACGGCCGTCTTGTCACCCTTGAACACGTAGCGCGCCCCGTCGAGTTCGATCTGCGTCAAGCCGACCAGCGCCCGCCAGGTGGGGATACCCAGTTGATAGCGCCGCACATTGGTGAAACCCGCGTCCACCAATTCTTCCGAGAGCCGTTTGCTCTTGCCACAGAAGGGACCGTTGCAATAGAGCACAATCGCTGCCGCTTTGTCTTTGACGATGCGTTGGATTTCGGCCACATCGGAAACATACTGTGACATCGCGACGCCAGGCTTGGGGGCTACGTTGAGCGAACCGGGGATGTGGCTCACCGCGTACTCCAAGTGCGGACGGGCGTCGAAGACGAAGGTCTTGCCATCGGCCAGGACTTGGCGCAGTTCGGCGGTGGTCACTTCGGGTGTCTTTTGTCCCTGTTCCATAAGTGTGGCCTGTTGAATGCTGGGCATGATCATTGGTTGGCAGGCGGTTGCCAGGGTAAGCACTGCCATCAATAACGTTACAATAAGCGTTTTGTTGCGGATCATCGAACCTCTCCTTTCTGAAAATCGGGAAAATGATTGACCTACTATGCCTGAAACTACAGCGAATTCGGAAAGGAGCGAATGGGCTGGCGATACGAGTTCGTTACTTTCTTGCGAGCCTATCGGGTACATTGTCGTCTTAGGTCTGAACCGTGTGAACCGGTCTATGGAAAAATCTGCTGTTTTCCGAAATCCGTTATAGCCACCTCATTTTACGAAGCGACCGTTAAAGATTCGTCCAACTTAGCGTCCAATCTTGCGTTGAATTTTCCGTTAAATTATGTATAATAGTTGAAATCAGCCTTTGCTCACCACTCATGCAGCCCTGTGCCCCTATTACACGATTGGGCTGCATAAGGAGACTCCCGTATGTCGGAAATGCTGTCGGTTTTGCAACTCTATTTGTTTGGCGCCCCACGTTTGGAGCGGAACGGCAGACCCGTT
>CASBQM010000469.1 GCA_949127645.1 Synechococcales cyanobacterium PMM_0036 | reverse complement strand
TCAGATTGCGGCTCAGATTGATAGGCGATAAACTCCTGTTCCTCAATCACTAGACGCACCTCCCCTCGATCGCCATTTACCCAAAGGCGATCGCCCGTCTGAATCCGCTGAGTCGCATCACGCACACCCACAACCGCAGGAATTCTCATCTCCCGCGCCAAAATAGCCGCATGGCTAGTCATCCCGCCCTGCTCAGTGACAATGCCCGCAAGCTGATGTAATCCTGCAATCTGATCAGGCGTAATCATGGGTGCAACTAAAATCGCATGGGCAGGAATTTGGGCGATCGCTTGACCGGGCTGACAAACCCAGGCGATCGCAGCAATCGTGCCCCGAGAAGCACAGAGTCCGGTGAGTAAGAATGGATGAGGCAGCGTGGGCAGAGTTAAGTCAGCAGTGGGTCGCAAGGACTTGATCTGGTCTCCATCAGTGAGACTAACCGTGGGACTAACCCTGGGCTGGGGAATGACTTGCGTAATGTAAAATTCTGGTGGCTGCTCAGGTCGTCGGCAAAGCGTCCATTCTAGATTGGCAGTCGCCAAATTGACTCTAGTTCGCCCAACAATCCGCTTTAGATCTTGAAGCTGATCTTCTGCAAGGGCAGGTTGATCAAGGTACTCGATCGCCTCAGCTTCACTCGCCTCCACCGTGAGTCGGGCATAGTGCGCAACAGACGAATTCTCTGAAAGAGCGATCGCATAAGCATATAATTTGCTGCCTAGAGATTGCGTTTGAGATCCGGTTTGCCAATGAATACGATAGCGATCGGGGATAACTTCGCCGTTTACCAATCCCTGACCTAGCCCCCGGATGGCTCGAATATCCAGATAGTCGGGGGAAACCTGCACATCTCCTGAGGCGATCGCCGCTCTGATCGGCTGGATTAACACGGCTAAGTTAATGTGCTGAAGTTGAATTCCTAGACGCTGCCAGTAAAGCAAGCTTCTGGCACGAAAAAGTTCTGCCCAGGTTTGCTTGAGGCTATGGGCGATCGCCTCCTGACTCCAGCCGCACAGATGAGACTCTAGCAATCCGGCAGTGCGATGGCTGACGGTAGCATCTGGATTTTGCAGCGCAAATGAAGGACGGAAAATCAAGGCTGAGGTTTCCTCTGGTGAGTTTTCTCCAGCTAGATTCTTCTCTAGCCTCCAGTTTTGGACAGCCGACGCGATCGCTGCCAGCCAATCCTCAGGCACGTCACCAGACAAAATGGCTTGCCGAATCTGCTGAGTCACAAGCCGCAACTGCTGGGGTTGATCTACATTGATATGTAGCCAAGAGTGGAGAAAATCGGTCAGCATCGGAGTCTGCCATGCAATTTTCTCTAGAAATGCCTGGAGCATTTCAGCCGAAACCACGATACCTGAAAGCACAGGGCAGCCCTGCTGTTTGAGTAAGCCCAAGTAAAACGCTTTGTCTCCTACTAATCTGCGATCAGAGGGCTGAATTTGCTCCAGCCGATACAGGTAATCCATAGGCAGATAGTCCATAGGCAGATAGTCCATAGGCATACGCGGCTTTAGAGGATTCCTCAAGCGATCAGGGCGTTGTAACCCAAAGCAGCGCTAGCCAGAAGGGGGGCGATCGCTGTATTTCCTTAGCCTACCTTCTCATTCTGCCTCTTCTGTGCAAAATTTCCCCATCACGAGAATTTAGACAACGGTCGCTACAGCATCCAGCATTGGCACTAATTTAACGCCAAACTGCGTTTCAAAAGCGAGTTTTTTCAGCTCTAAGCTCCAGAGTTCTAAGGCGCAGTCATCGTCTGGTCGATCGGTTTGCAGATGCAGATAGAGTTCTTGAGAGACCTGATTGTAATCGCAGCGAATCTGCTGCACTGCGCCAAGTTGACGGCGATCGAGCGCCACAGCCAGCCGTAGGATAGGGTTAAGCTGATCCACCACTCGGCGGTGTTTCTTGCTGGTAATGTTGCGATAGCTATCGTGCTTTTTCTTAGGGCTGCTCTTGCGGTGATAGCGGGCAAGGTTGGCGATCGTTTCGATTTCTACTTCTGTATAGCCCAGCAAATCGCCATAGCGAATTAGATAATAGGAGTGCTTGTGATGAGCGCTGTGGCTGACGAAGTGACCGCAGTTATGCAGAATGGCTGCCGCCCACAGCAGTTCTCGTTCGGCGGCTCCCCACGGGTGCAACTCTGAAGTCTGGTCAAACAGGCTAAGGGCGAAACTGGCAACCCGTTCGCTATGTTCTAGATTCACCTGATACTTTTGAGCAATTTTAATCACGCTGCGCTGCCGCACAGAGCCTTGAAATCGCAAGCGATCTTCAATCAAGCTGTGAGTCAGCATCCAGTCTACGATTACGCCTTCCCGGAGGGCGCGTTCGCAGATGGTAATGTTTTCTAAACCCAGTAGCGCCATTGCCTCTTGCAGAATGGTGGCTCCAGCAATAATGATCTCAGAACGGCGATCGGACATACCCGGAATCACGGCACGTTCAGCATTGTTAAGCTTGCGTAGGCGATTGACGATTTCGCGCAGATCTTGCAGACTAAACGAGTAGCCATTGAGGGGAGTCGGGACAATTCCCAGCTTTTCGCGGGCATGGATTGTTGCCAGGGTAGCGATCGTTCCAGAGGTGCCAATCATGCGGATTTCTTCACTGGGCTGGATTTGCGCCTGCAATTCTTCGACCGATCGCTCTAGCATTCCCCGCACGTAGGATTGCAGGTAGTTGAACTCGCTGTTGCTAATTGGGTCAGCATTGACCATTTCTGAAGTCAGCCGAACTGCCCCAATCTTGGTGCTGCTCAGCGTCCGAGGCTCATGCCCATCGCCCAAAATTAACTCTGTAGAGCCGCCACCAATGTCAATGATTACATGGGGCTGATTGCCAAACTCTACACCCGACAGTACACCTAGATAGATACGACGGGCTTCCTCCTGACCTGAAATTAAGTCTACGATTAGCCCCGTTTCTCGCTCGACCTCATGCAAAAAATCTTTGCCGTTGGGGGCTTCTCGCACGGCGCTGGTTGCAACCGCAACAATTTCCTCAGCGTTCAGGCTATGGGCAATCTCTGTGCAGCGCTTTAGAGCCTCAATAGCTCGGTCGATCGCTTCTCGCGTCAAGCAACCCGTAGTCTTGTCCCGATCGCCTAACCGCACAGTTGCCTTTTCGCGGGCAACAATAGTGAAGGCAGGAATGCTGGGCTGAATTTTTGCCACCGCCTCGCGCTCCCGCCTGTCGTCCGAGGCCAGCGGGCTGATGCCGTCGTCCTGGGCAAAACGGGCCTCG
>CASBQM010000468.1 GCA_949127645.1 Synechococcales cyanobacterium PMM_0036 | reverse complement strand
TGCTGGTCTCGATACAAATAGCTGACCCATCGCAACTCGGATTTGAGCCGCAACCCCGATAGCTTGAGCAACGTTGCTGCCGGATTGACGGTGCTGAGGTGCCAGGAACCCTGAGGCATGGAGACCTCCTCTGGAGCCAATCCGCCAAAGGTAAATACTCCACTGAGATCATCAAGCGATTCCGGTTTTGGCGGTTCTTCGGTTTCGCTAAGGTCAGCCCAGACCTGAGACTGTTGTTCAGTGTCGGTCAATGCCAATACATCTTGAATGTAGCGTCTGATCTTGTTGACCGTAGCCAACGGAAACTTTTGAATCGACATGAGTGAGGGGCGATCGGAAACCGGAAAGAGGTGAAGAGTCTTTAGGGTAACTCAGGTTACGGCTGAAGTTGAGAACAGGGCTTAAGACTTAGCATAGCAACCTTTCTATAGCCCCTTACCCTGCAATAATTCTACCCACAAGCTATGAAAGCCCAGTCTTTATTTGCTATATTAAAATCTAACCTAGATGTAAAGCTGAAAACAAAGCAGTCTTAGGCGCTTGCTCCTAGCAAGTTTACGGGCGATTAGCACAGTGGTAGCGCACTTCCTTCACACGGAAGGGGTCACTGGTTCGAATCCAGTATCGCCCATACTTCTCTTATTGTTGTCCATATAATGTCCATTAAGGAGCTATGTGTCAGTTTTAAATAGCTCTTGTCGGAGTATTTCATTAGATTCGAGTTTTAGAGGCTTTCGGGCATTTCTCTGGAATTAACCAAATATTTTTATTGAAAAAACAGTTTTAAATAGCTCTTGCCAAAGAATAAGGCTCTTTAGCTGTTTTGGGAGATGAGCTAAGGAAAAAGCCGAAATGCTTGAGCCATGCACAAGTCCTTTAGTCTCCAGAGCTGAAAGTCAATGTTAGTCTGCGTTTTAAGCTCTTATCTTCAAATATCTCCCTGCAACAGCTATGCATCTGTGTCTTTGCTTTATGACTCAAGTTTCAGGGTTCAAGATTTCAAACACAAACTGGTGCGCCGATCGCTGACAGAGAGGTATATAGAGGCGGAGAGTGATGTCGATTCGTAATCTAAACAATCGATCGCCTCTTCAGACAAAGCTTTGAAGGGATGAACTGTACATTTCAGGCGATACTCCCCTGTAAAAAATGCGCAGTGACTACAGGGAATTTGATGCAATCTTAGAAGATTGCTCCATCCCTCTCGTAAAGCTAGCCATGATGACCATAATAAACTGCCCAAAATCGTCCATTTAGGATTGCTATACATAAATAAAACATTCATCAAACATGATTTCTAAGAGCCACAGATATAGCTAATTAGAAATTTCTGAGAGTTATTTGGTGGACAGTTCGCTCACTCATTGTTGAGACAAACCGCCAAAAATTACGACTAATGGATGAATGCTGAGCAGATTGTGCCAGATATATCAAGAGTCGTGGAAGGCGTTGTTGCGTGAATGAAAAAAGAGACGGATTTGGGCTTGAGCGGATTTGAGATTAAGCTTCAACCCAAATTGAATCAGGTTTCGCAATCTGGATCATACGGTTGAGCGCCGCACATTGGAGCAGTAACTCAACCGCTTGATTGTCAAATTTGCGAGAGCGCAGCTTGCCGCCAAAAGTGGCTTTGAGTCGAAACATTGTCGTCTCTGCCAGAGAACGCCGGATCGTCTAAGTCTTGGGCAGAGCGTAGGATCTTCTTGGCTCACCCGAAGCGCTTACACAACGGGCTGTAGACTTTCAGCACTCTATAGCTTAAGCATGATGCTTTCCTAGAAGGATACTTTTAGTCTATTAGCAACGCTGCTACAGAGTGCCTATTAACTTACAGAAGCTTACAGGCTTATGACCCAATTGGTTGACAGGATTGAACAATCAAATACTAACCCTCGCAATGTTTACGGCAACTTCCTGACCCTAATCGGAGCAAAATAGCTCGATGAAGGCAGTTCAGCGCTTGGCTATAGAAAACTCTAGTAAGTGGAAATCATGATGCAGTTAAAGCCAATCGCTCAACAGGTGGTAGTCGTAGTAGGTGCTTCAAGTGGAATTGGACGAGAAACTGCTTTGCGATTTGCAAGTCAGGGCGCAAAGGTCGTGTTCTCGGCACGAAGTGAATCAGCCCTCTTATCTTTGTCTGATGAAATTCTACGGCTGGGAGGAGATGCCACTGCTGTAATAGCAGATGTGTCTGTGTTTGAGCAGGTGCAAGCGATCGCCGATAAAGCCATTGCTATTTATGGACGGATTGATACCTGGGTTCATGCTTCTGCAACTGCCGTTTTTTCTACGTTCGATCGCCTAACGCCGGAGGAATTCAAGCGGGTTATCGACGTGAGCTTAATGGGGCAAGTGTATGGAGCAATGGTCGCTTTGCCTCACTTGAAACGAGAGGGACGCGGCTCGCTCATCCACATTTCTTCTATGGAAGGTCGACGATCGCTGCCCTTTCAAAGTGCCTATTCTTCTGCTAAGCATGGCATTGAGGGATTTCTAGAATCTCTGCGGGTTGAGCTGGTTCATGAAGGTCTGGCAATCAATGTGACCAGTATCAAACCCTCTGTAATCAACACTCCTTTCTACAACAAAGGCAAAACAAAGTTAGGCGTTAAACCGACTGGGATTCCGCCTTACTATCAGCCTAGCCTTGTGGTAGATGCCATTCTTCATGTCGCTGAACACCCAACCCGAGATTTCATTGTCGGCGATGTGGGTAAAGCCCTGGATATATTACAGCGTCTCTCACCTACGCTAGTCGATTCTCTGCTCTTGCTCGTCGGCTTTCAAGGGCAAAAAACTGCTGAGTTGAAAGCTGAAACCGCTCCCAATAATCTTTATGAACCTGTGCCGGAGTACGACACAGTGGAAGGAGATTTTGGGCATTTGACGGTGCCGAGTTTGACAGACTGGCTCGATCGCCACCCGCCTATTAAGT
>CASBQM010000467.1 GCA_949127645.1 Synechococcales cyanobacterium PMM_0036 | reverse complement strand
CACCTACGCCGTTCTTCACCATCCGGCATACCGCCAAAAATACGAATTCAACCTCAAGCGCGAATTCCCTCGCCTCCCGTTTTACGAGAATTTTCATCAATGGGCAGCCTGGGGCAAACAGCTCATGGATTTGCATATTGGATATGAAGCGATCGCCCCCTACGGCTTAGAACGTATCGAAACTCACACTTTGAAAATCGCGCCCAAACCCAAACTCAAAGCCGATCCCGCCCAAAGCATCATTTATCTAGACGACATCACCCAGCTCAAAGGCATCCCCGCGATCGCCTGGGACTACAAGCTCGGCAACCGATCGGCATTGGAATGGATTCTTGACCAGTACAAAGAGAAGAAACCTAAGGATGGAACGATCGCCGCCAAATTCAATACCTATCGCTTTGCCGACTACAAAACTCAGGTCACAGATCTCCTGCAAAGAGTCTGCACCGTCAGCGTTGAGACAATGAAGATTATTGGTCAAATGCCCCAACTTAGCAACGCCAGATTTTGAGTTGTGTACGCTCTCATGAAGCACAAAAAAGCGAGATAGGCATCACCACCCATCTCGCTATCCAAGGAGCTATCTCATCAACTCAAACTTTTGACTCGTGCCTTAAGCGAAGCGCGATCGAAGATATTTCTTCTAACGACGACGCTCAAAGCTAACTATTCCAGTGTTCAGTCAATACTAATTACTCCAAGCATCCCCAGGGACATTGCTGTTCTCTAAAGAATTGTTCTCTGGAGAATTGCTATGTGAGGCAGCAGAAGGCTGAGATTCATGCTGAGATTCATCCACCGAATGCAACTCTGCCAAGTTGATTTTGACCACCTTGTTGAGGATTTCAGTCACCTTTGGCAAAGTTAAGTTGAGGATGCCATCTTTGTATTCAGCTTGCACCCGATCGTTCTGAACGGCAGCAGGTAAAGACACCTTGCGATGAAATTTGCCGTAGCGAAACTCCGATCGATACTGTCCATTTTCCTGATTTTGCTGTTCATAACGGTGTTCACCTGAGATAGAAACCGCTTCTTTAGTCACTTCCACATTGACATCTTTTGCATCTACACCCGGAATCTGAGCGCGTAAGACAAAGGTATCACCAGTATCCTTAAGCTCGATCGCTGGAGTCCAAGCTTCTGGAGTCCGTACGAGGCGATCGCCACTCTCAACCAAATCATCAAATAGGCGATCGACTTGTTGACGTAGGGTTTCCATTTCACGCCAGGGTTGCCAGTAACGGATAATCATTGCGTCTCTCCCTTTCGACTGTCGTCTATAGTTAATGTTCATGTTTCTATAGTGCCGCAGCCATAGTAGGGAGATGGTGAGGAGAACTGTACCTTATTGGGTGAGGTTTCCCAACCCCTAGGGTTTTTGGATTTTAGATTTTACATTTTGGATTTAAGCCTTGATATTGGCGACTTGCTGATCTGCTTGGACTTCGTTAGCACAGGAGTGTTTCTGCTCTAGCGCGGTGATGTTGGAGAGCGTGGTTTCGGCGATGTTTTTGAGGGCATCTTCGGTAAAGAATGCCTGATGTCCAGTGACAATCACGTTAGGAAACATTAGCAGCCTCTCAAACACATCGTCTTGAATGATTTGATTGGATAGATCTGCAAAAAATAAGTCTGCCTCCTGCTCATAAACATCTAGACCCAAAGCGCCAATCTGACGAGATTTTAGCCCTTCAATTACGGCTTCCGTGTCTACCAAAGCGCCTCGGCTAGTGTTGATTAGGATAGCTCCAGGTTTCATTTGAGCGATCGCCTTTCGATTAATCAAGTGCCGTGTTTCTGGAGTGAGGGGACAGTGCAGAGAAATCACATCTGAGCCAGACAGCAGTTCAGGTAGCTCTATATACCTGCCGCCCATTTCGGCAAATTTGGGGTTGGGATACAGGTCATAGCCCAGGATTTTGCAGCCAAAACCCTTCATAATTTCGGCAAAGATCAGACCAATTTTACCTGTGCCAATTACGCCTATAGTGCGATCGTGCAGATCAAATCCAGCTAGCCCGTCTAACGCGAAATTTCCTTCTCTAACGCGGTTGTATGCCTTATGGATCTTGCGGTTGAGGGTCAGCAATAAACCCACTGCAAATTCGGCAACCGAGTAAGGCGAGTATGCCGGAACTCGCACCACCCTAATTCCTATCTCTGCGGCGCGTTTCAGATCCACGTTGTTGAACCCGGCACAGCGGAGAGCAATCAGCTTCGTTCCGTGGGATGCCAGAATGTCAAGCGTTTTGGCATCGGCAGTGTCATTAACAAAGAGACAGACCGCCGGAAATCCAGAGGTGAGACAAGCTGTATCAGGACTGAGCAGCGGTTCTAGATAGACTAACTCGTGTCCATGTTCGTCATTGGCAGCATCTAGAAACTGGCGATCGTAGGGCTTGGTATTGAAGACAGCAACTCTCATCATTTGCTCCCAAAGGATGTTCTAAACTCAAAAAACAGGGTAGGCATTGCCCACCCTGCGGTTAACGATGACTAATTATTGGAGATGACCTAGTAAGGCCACTTCCAACTTGCTACTTCTGGCTGATCGATTCCATACTGGTAGGCATAGTTGCGGCAGGTGATTTGCAGGTTCTTGAACTTCTCCTTAGCATGAGCGCCCGCCACCTTGAGATGTGGAATTCGATCGATCGCATCCATTGCCAGACTAAAGCGATCGATATTGTTGTTAATCGCCAGCTCTAGCGGCGTGTTGATGCTGCCCTTTTCTTTATAGCCCCGCACGTGCATATTTTCATGGTTCGTACGGCGATAAGCCAAGCGGTGAATCAACCAGGGATAGCCGTGGAAATTGAAGATCACGGGTTTGTCGATCGTGAACATACTGTCAAAGTCTTTATCTGACAAGCCGTGCGGATGCTCGGTATCAGGCTGAAGCTTAAACAGATCCACCACGTTGATGAAGCGAATCTTGATGTCAGGAAACTCTTCTCGTAGCAATGCCGTTGCCGCCAAAGCCTCTAGCGTAGGAATATCCCCAGCCGTTGCAAAGACCACATCAGGTTCGACACCCCGATCGGTACTTGCCCAATCCCAAATGCCGATTCCCTTGGTACAGTGAATAATCGCTGCGTCCATACTAAGGAACTGCATATGCATCTGCTTGTCACAGACAATTACGTTGACATAGTTCTCGCTGCGTAAACAGTGGTCAGACACACATAGCAGAGAGTTGACATCAGGAGGTAGATAGATTCGCGTCACGTCTGGGCTTTTGTTCACCACTAGATCTAGGAAACCGGGATCTTGATGAGTGAAGCCATTGTGGTCCTGCCGCCATACCGTCGAGGTAATCAGCAGATTCAGCGAGGCAATATTGGCTCTCCAAGGGATGTGATTGCAGATCTCTAGCCATTTGCAGTGCTGGTTAACCATCGAGTCAATCACATGTACAAACGACTCATAGGTTGAGAAGAAGCCATGCCGCCCTGTCAGCAAATAGCCTTCTAGCCAGCCTTCTAGCGTGTGTTCACTCAGCATCTCCATAACGCGACCTTCTACCGATAGCTCGCCGCCGTCTGCATCTTCAGGCAGATATTCGGCAATCCAGAACTTCTGGCTGACTTCATAGATGGCATTGAGCTTGTTAGAAGTGTTTTCGTCTGGTCCAAACACCCGGAAGTTAGTCATGTTATTGCGCATAACATCGCGGAGAAACACGCCCAGTGGCTTAGTGTTTTCAGCGTCAAGGGTTCCCGGCTTGTCTACCGCAATGCCATACTCCCTGAAGTTTGGCATTAGCAGGTCTTTCCGCAGCAGACCGCCGTTAACGTGACGGTTGGCGCTCATTCGGCGATCGCCCCTAGGAGCCGTATCCTTAATTTCAGCCAGCAGCTTACCTGACTCGTCAAACAGCTCTTCAGGCT
>CASBQM010000466.1 GCA_949127645.1 Synechococcales cyanobacterium PMM_0036 | reverse complement strand
TGAGCGCGCACCATCTCCAGGGTAGACTGCTTAAATTCTGGAAAATAGCTCTCCGTACAGTCCTCCACCATTAGGCACTCATAACCGCGATCGTTCGCCTCGCGCATAGTAGTCTGCACACACACCTCCGTCGTCACACCCGTAACCAGCAGGTGAGTAATCCCCCTTGCCTGAAGCTGTATTTGAAACTCAGTATGATAAAACGCCCCTTTGCCAGGCTTGTGAATCACCGTTTCTCCAGGCAGCGGCTCCAGTTCTGCGATGATGCCATTTCCCGGTTCGCCCCGCACCAAAATTCGCCCCATGCCCCCCAAATCGCCGATCTTTAGCGACCCCTTGCCGCGATCGAGCTTTGCCGGAGGACAGTCCGACAAGTCAGGCTGATGACATTCGATCGTGTGAAAAACGGGTAGCTCCAGATCGCGGAAGGTTGCTAAAAGCTCCTTTAGAGTTGGAACGATCGCCTGTAGTCGCTTTACATCATTGCCTAAAGCATCACCAAAACCGCCTGGTTCTAGAAAATCGCGCTGCATATCAATGATTACTAGCGCCAGCCGACTGAGATCAGTCGGCAATTCATAATCATAGGGCGAAGCCGAGATGTGCATGGGTTGAGAGAATTTTTGAGCAAGTGGGCTTTGCATTTTCTACCACAGGTTTCTAATCAGTGGCGATCGCAGCGCACTTATTTAAGTTCTTAAGCCTGTCTTCTCGACTAAGGACTCTCTCAAAAAAGTTATGCAAGTTACCGATGTGAGAAGACTAAGCAGAAAAAATCAGCGCCGAAAAACATAGAGAATTGAGCAGACCTGTACTCAGTACTCTATTCTCCGACGCTGAATCCTCTCCCAAAAATGCGGATGGCGAGACTCGAACTCGCAAGGCAAAGCCACACGCACCTCAAGCGTGCGCGTATACCAATTCCGCCACATCCGCAGGTCACTCAGAAAGCAAAACGCTTTCTTCAGTAACTCAGCATACTTCATAAGCTCCAGTTCTGCACCCCTTTTGAGAATTCGCTAGATTCTCTACGTAGATTCAGGGATGCACATACTTGGTGATCCTTTGGGAACTCTAGTTGTTAAGTTTTATGCAACTCAGGGTGTCATCATGAACTTCAACAAGCGCTCTGTCTCTTCAGCGGTCAGTTCTCCGGCAGGATTTTCTCAGATAGGATTTACGGTAGTTGAGCTTCTGGTCGTGATTGTGATTGTCGGAATTTTGGCAGCGATCGCCGCACCGGGCTGGCTCTCCTTTCAGCGCAATCGCATACTAAGCGCCTCGCAGGATGAAGTTTTGCAGGCTATGCGTCAGACGCAAGCCGAAGCAATTCGCTCTCATAACACTTGGCAAGTCAGCGTTCGAGAGGTGGGGAGCGGCGTACAGTGGGCAATGCACCCAGCCACCGATCAGCCCACGACCTGGCAAACGCTGCTTAAAGAGATTCATATCGATACGACTAAGACCACGCTGACTCAAGAAGGCGCTATCTACAAGCTGCAATTTAACGATCGCGGTCGTGTAAACGGCATCCTCGGCAAGCTGACGCTGAAGACCGATGAGAGCGATCGCCTGAGGCGATGCGTGTTTGTCTCAACGCTCCTAGGTGCCCTGCGTAAAGCGGCAGACCAAGACTGTCAGTAAGGCTGCACTTAATCCACTAAGGCTGAATCTAAATTTCGGCGACGCTACAATTTCAAGATTTCTTAAGAGCGCCATTCAGTGATAATCTGGAAACTGGCGAGATTACAAACGTTCAGGCTTTTTTCAAGTCTCTAGTCAAGTCTTTATTAGAAGCTGATCACACGATAGGCGCAAGCATGGTCACCACAGCAGAAAAAACCAACGTCGGTCAAGTTACCCAAATTATCGGTCCCGTCCTAGACGTGAAATTCCCGGCAGGACAAATGCCTCGAATCTATAACGCCCTCGTTATCAAAGGTACCAATTCAGCCGGACAAGCGATTTCCGTCACTTGCGAAGTGCAGCAGCTTCTGGGTGATAACCAGATTCGCGCTGTTGCTATGAGTACCACGGATGGTTTAGTACGTGGAATGGAGGCAACAGACACGGGCGCTCCCATCAGCGTTCCAGTCGGTGTCGGCACCCTAGGACGAATCTTTAACGTTTTGGGTGAGCCTGTAGACAACAAAGGACCTGTTGATACCCAAGAAACTTCCCCTATCCACCGGGCAGCCCCTAAGCTCACCGATCTGGAAACTAAGCCTTCGGTATTTGAAACGGGCATTAAGGTGATTGACCTGCTGACTCCCTACCGTCGAGGCGGCAAAATTGGCTTGTTTGGCGGCGCGGGCGTGGGCAAGACCGTCATTATGATGGAGCTAATCAACAACATTGCAACGCAGCACGGCGGCGTATCGGTATTTGCTGGAGTGGGCGAACGCACCCGCGAGGGCAATGACCTTTACAACGAAATGATCGAGTCAGGTGTGATTGACAAAGATACGCCTGCAAACTCTAAAATTGCGTTGGTGTACGGTCAGATGAACGAACCCCCCGGAGCCAGAATGCGGGTCGGTCTGTCGGGTTTGACCATGGCAGAATACTTCCGCGACGTGAATAAGCAGGACGTGCTGCTGTTCGTGGACAACATCTTCCGGTTTGTGCAAGCCGGCTCTGAAGTATCGGCGCTGCTGGGTCGGATGCCCTCTGCGGTAGGCTATCAGCCGACCTTGGGTACCGACATGGGCGATTTGCAAGAGCGGATCACCTCCACAACCGAGGGTTCCATTACCTCGATTCAAGCCGTCTATGTCCCTGCAGATGACTTGACTGATCCGGCTCCGGCAACCACCTTTGCCCACTTGGATGGCACAACGGTTCTGTCTCGCGGCTTGGCAGCAAAAGGCATCTACCCGGCTGTAGATCCGCTAGATTCTGCCTCCACCATGCTTCAGCCCAACATTGTGGGTGCTGAGCATTACGGCACGGCTCGCGCCGTTCAATCCACGCTCCAGCGCTATAAGGAACTGCAAGACATTATTGCCATTCTGGGTCTGGATGAGCTGTCTGAAGACGATCGCCTTATTGTGGCTCGTGCGCGTAAGGTCGAGCGTTTCTTGTCGCAGCCCTTCTTTGTTGCTGAAGTCTTTACGGGTGCGCCTGGAAAGTATGTGACGTTGGAAAAGACCATCAAGGGATTCAAAATGATCCTGTCAGGTCAGTTGGATAGCTTACCTGAGCAGGCATTCTACCTCGTGGGCGATATCGATGAAGCGATCGCCAAAGGGGAAAAGATGAAGGCAGAAAACAAGTAGGAGAATCACGGATGGGTGTCAGCTCGGTCAGCCGAGCCGATGCCCGTCATGCTTACCTCATTTATTCTCCCTGATTTAATCTAAAGCCAACTATGACATTAACCGTACGTGTAATTGCTCCAGACAAAACCGTCTGGGACTCCAGTGCTGAGGAAGTGATTTTGCCTAGCACGACCGGACAGCTCGGTATCTTGACCGGGCACGCGCCCCTGCTGAGCGCGCTGGATATCGGCGTGATGCGGGTGCGTGATGACAAAGAATGGGTGACGATCGCCCTGATGGGTGGATTTGCAGAAGTCGAAAACAACGAGGTGACGGTGCTGGTCAACGGTGCCGAGCGAGGCGATAAGATCGATCAGGAAGCTGCCCGTAAAGCCTACAGTGAGGCTGAAACTCGGTTTAATCAGGTGCGGGGCGGCGATCGTCAAGAGCAGAACAAAGCAGATAGGGCATTGCGTCGCGCTCGTGCCCGTCTTCAGGCGGCAGGTGGCGTACAGCCTTAGAAGATTCTAAAAACTAGTAAAAATTTATCAGGTGCGGGACATGATTATGTCCCGCTTTTTTGTCTATTTTTCGTTTGAGCCTCGCGCTATAGCAAACTGGTAACATCTATAATTCATGTATAAATTATTTTTTCTGGAAACAATTACTCAATGCTCTAAGCCTTTTTTTCTGCCCTAAAATTTGCCCTAAAGCTATAAGGAGCAAGAAAGTATAGCAAAAAATTGACGAGGTTGAAATTATCCTAACTATGCGTGTAAATACGATTTTATAAGATTCATTGTCTAAATTTAGACATAAATACTGACCTTTTTTAGGTGAAGAAAGCCGAATCTAGCTATGCCAACCTCTGCACGTCTTAGGCATAGTTATGAAATCGGCAAGAGATTTAAAGACTGCCTCAAACCTTAAAACTGCGGCTCATCTGAGCCTAAATAGCGGCGATCGCCACACCTACCAAGGACAACTTGAGCCATCTAATCTCAGTCGGCTTTACCGAATTCGCTGTAGTCAAGGCAATCTCAGCCTTTCTTTAATGGAGCTGAAGACTAATGCCAGCCTGTCTCTGCTTAACAGCAAAGGCAAAGTTTTGGGGCAATCGGATCAGGCGGGAGTCTCTCCCGAATCGCTAACCCAAACCGTGGGGCAAGGAACTTATTATGTTCGCGTTTCTGGTAATCGAAGCAGCAAGTATAAGCTCAGTCTGGCGATCGATTCTGCTCAGAGAAGCTTGGGTGATCAACGCTCGGCTAGCTATGATTTCGTGCAGCGAGTGGTGGATTTAACCAATGCTCAGCGTGCTCAGGCAGGTTTGCCTGCTCTTAAGCACAATGCAAAGCTTTCGGCGGCAGCATACGTTCACAGCCGCGACATGGCGCTCAATGACTATTTCAACCATACGGGATCAGATAGGTCTAAAGTGACCGATCGCGTTTCTGCCCAAGGCTACAACTACCTGAACGCTGGAGAAAATATTGCGGCTGGATACGCCACTCCAGAGGCAGTTGTAGAAGGCTGGATGAATAGTCCAGGGCATCGAGCCAATATCCTATATCCGAAAGTCCAAGAAATCGGGGTGGGATTTTATTTCCTAGCCAACGATTCCGGTCAGGCACCCTATCAGTATTACTGGACACAGGATTTTGCAACTCCGGGACGGTAGGAAATCACGATTTTAGATTTTGGATTCTAAAATCCAAAATCTAAAATGGCTCTAGAAATGACCGACGATCGCCTCTGCAAATTCAGAACACTTCAGTGGCTCCACGGGCGGCTCCATCATTCGCGCCAGGTCGTAGGTGACTTCCCCTTGAGAGATAGCTGCTCCTAGCCCTCGCTTGATCAAGTCGGCGGCTTCCTGCCAGCCCATAAACTCCAGCATCATCACGCCAGAGAGAATGACTGAACCGGGATTAATTCGGTCTAGCCCTGCGTGCTTGGGAGCGGTGCCGTGGGTTGCCTCAAATACCGCGCAGGAGTCACCAATGTTGGCTCCAGGCCCCATGCCTAGACCGCCAACGATCGCCGCTGCGGCATCCGACAAATAGTCGCCGTTAAGGTTCATGGTTGCCAAAATTGACTACTCATCGGGGCGGGTCTGAATCTGCTGAAAGATGCTGTCGGCGATGCGATCGTTGACCATGATCTTTTCTTTCCACTTGCCCTCGCCGTGGGTTGACCAGATTTCATCCAGGACGGTTTGCACTTCCTGACAGATTTTTTCTTTTTTCTCTGTCGTTAGCGCGTCGTAGCCTGGCTCAATCTGGCGGGCATTGTCTTCAACGTTGAGATTGGGATTCTTCTCCTTGTTGCTCAAAATCCAGGATTCCTGCTCCGTAACGCACTCTTGGCGAAATTCGCTCTTCACCAGCTCGTAGCCCCAGTCACGGAATGCACCTTCGGTGTACTTCATGATGTTGCCTTTATGCACTAGCGTCACCATCTGCTTGGCTTTGGGCAACCGCAGGGCATGGCTAATGGCGCGGCGCACGAGTCGCTGAGAGCCGTTTTTGCTGATGGGCTTAATGCCAACGCCTGAATCGAGGGGAATGCGCTTCTTGCCATGCTCTGGCGTAGCGGGAATTAGCTCTTCATTGAGGATTTTGATCAGGCGATCGCCAATTTCGCTGCCCTGCTTCCACTCGATGCCGAGATAGATATCTTCGGTGTTTTCTCGATAAACAATCACATCTAGCTTTTCAGGAGTCTTGTGGGGTGAGGGCGTGCCCGCATAGTATTTGCAGGGACGAATGCAGGCATACAGGTCAAAGATTTGGCGGAGCGCCACGTTGAGCGATCGAATGCCGCCACCAATGGGAGTGGTTAGAGGACCTTTAATCGCTACGCCATATTCTCGAATGGCGGTCAGGGTGTCTTCTGGCAAATATTGATAGGTGCCATACAGTTCACAGGCTTCGTCTCCAGCGTAAACTTTAAACCAGGAAATCTGCCGCTTGCCGCCGTAAGCTTTCTCGACGGCTGCATCAAATACGCGCTGTGCGGCAGGCCAAATGTCTACGCCTGTGCCATCTCCTCGAATAAAGGGAATAATGGGATCGTCCGGGACGTTTGGCTCACCGTTGCTAAAGATAATTCGTGATCCGGTAGCAGGGGGCACAATTTTTTCATACATATTGACGATTCCTAGTATTACTAAGCGCTAGTGTCTAAGTAAGATTAGCGGATTTCTAAACCTAGAACGATATCTGTTGAAAATGAGTAGGGTTAATTTACTGACTGCTTGAGAACGGTCACTCGTAAAGATGTCTCTGTGCCTACATACAAAGTCTCGCAGCTTTAAAGAAAATGTTGAAGGTTAAAAAAAGTGTTGAAGGTTAAAGAAAGTGTTGAAGGTTAAAGAAAGTGTTGAAGAATATGTGCGGGAGGGCTAGCGATCGTCAGTTCGCAACACCTTAACTTATGCACAGCACTCGTTAGCATGGCAGTCATTCACAGAGCAGTCGTTTTACTAAATCTAGTTTCTTAAAGTTTGGGTATCTGAATGAAAAAGATTTTGATCGTTGATGATGACATCACATTAAGAACAGCCTTGATTCGATATCTGCAAAATCGAGGCTATTCAGTAGTGGATGCAAAATCTGGCACAGAAGCCCTGATTGCCATCGAGGAAAATCCGCCTGACCTGATTGTGTCAGACGTAATGATGCCTGAAATGGACGGTCTAGAGTTTTGTCGGCGCTTACGGGCAACGCGATCGGGTCAGCTTATTCCTTTTATCTTTTTGTCAAGCCGTAGCGAGGTTAATGCCCGGATTCAAGGACATCAGATGGGCGCAGATGACTATCTGATTAAGCCATTTGAGCCTAAAGAACTGGTGGCAAAAATTGAGTCGCAGCTTGAGCGATCGCGCCGGATTCATTCAGAAATCATTCGCCTGATGCAGCAAGCGCCAGTTGCTCCTGAGCCTGCCGCGCTGCCGTCTCTTCTGCCTTTGCCGCTCACACCCGCCGAAGAAAAGGTGTTTTGGGAGGTGATTCAGGGATTCACCAATAAGCAAATTGGCGATCGTCTATTTGTCAGTCCGCGCACGGTGCAAACCCACCTCAGCAACATCCTTAGCAAGCTTCAGTTAGAGAGCCGATCGCAGCTAATCCGCTATGCTTACGAGCGGGGCTACCGTCCGCCTATTGAGCAAAAAGCTGAAGAATGAAGGGCTAGATGGTGCCGCTTCCGTATACAGTGGGAGGTGAGCTATTCTCAAATTCGCGCCGCACCGTTTTTGATCCATGCCCGACCTGCAACAATCCGACATTAGCATTCCTAATTCTGGTGCAACCCCAGACTCCGGCGTTTCAGAGTACATGACCGATTTGCTCAGCCGTCTCAAGTCTGAATCGGCAAAAACTCAGCTCCAGCTTATCCAGGAGCTAGAGAAATCAGGAGAGCCAGGGCTGAAAGCCTTGATGAGTTTTTTGAGCGATCGCTGCCTGGGTTCCCTAGCCCTGCATCTTCCAGTCCTACTTCACCAACACCCATAGATGGCAAAGCCTATCAAATTCTGATTGCTTCTGATCAGCCTATGTGTCAGGAGTTTTTGCAAGCTCAGTTTCCTCAAGGGCTAATGCCTGGGCGATCGGAGCGAAATGTAGACTATGGCGCTTTACAAAATTTACTGGCTCGGCAAGAGTTTCAGGCAGCCGATCGCCTGACAATCGAAATCCTGTGCGCCCTGGCAGGAGCCGCATCAGCACAGCGCAAATGGCTGTATTTTACTGACGTAAAAGATTTGCCGATCGCCGATATGCAAACCATTAATACCCTGTGGCAAGTCTATTCAGAGGGCAAATTTGGCTTCTCGGTGCAGCGAGATTTGTGGCTGAGCGCGGGCAAAAACTGGGAATCTCTTTGGGTCGTCATCGGCTGGAAAT
>CASBQM010000465.1 GCA_949127645.1 Synechococcales cyanobacterium PMM_0036 | reverse complement strand
TGATTGATCGGTTGTTGCTGGAGCGAATTCCGTTAGCCGGGATCGCTCGTGTGATGCAACTCTCCGAGGACTGGTTGCAGAGATAGGTCAACCGTTACTCTGAGGCAGTGCCACAAGCGCTACAAGTGCAACCCAAAAGTAAAGGGAAACTTGCCGTTCAGATGGATGAGTTGTGGTCGTTCGTCGATAATAAGGGCAACAAACAGTGGATTGGGTTGGCGTTGGATGTTGCAACCCGTGAGATTGTCGGTTGCTATATCGGCGATCGCTCTGGAGATTCGGCAAGGGGGGTGTGGGAATCGATGCCCGGTGTGTATCGTCCATGTGCTGTGATTTACACCGATTACTGGGAAGCTTATACAATGGTCTTGCCTAGTAACCGCCATTTTGCAGTGGGTAAGGAAAGTGGCTTGACCCGCTATATTGAACGGTTTAACAACACGCTCAGACAACGGGTGTCGCGCTTGGTGAGGAAAACTTTATCCTTCTCCAAGAACTTGGAGAATCCCATTAGCGCGATCTGGAATTTCATTCATCATTACAACGAACTGATTCGATCGGAACCATTAAGTTGCTAATTAGGGTCGTTTATTCTCCATCCTTTACTAAACACCACTACCGATTCATAGAACAGCAACCTTGGGCACTCTAAACTACCGCTCTAGGTTATCTAAATGGTAAGTTTATTGCCAGAAATCACCTTAAAGCAGCGATCGCATTGTCACGGGTATGGTCAACCCAAGCAGGTGGGGCGACCTACCTGCTTAGGTTGACCATACCCATAGATTTAGGCAACGCTGAAACACTTGTCCCGTCGTGGCTCGTAATTGATTGCACAAACGAACGTTTACTAACGCTGAGGAAGCAACGGCATTTCTGGACGTAACCGTTCAATGCTCATGGACTCATATCCCGTACTCTTATCCCTCTTTTGTCAGTCTCGTGAGAGAGAATCTGAAATGCCTGATTTACGTTGTTGAAATGCTCATTTGCTGGTTAGCAAAATACGAGAGTCTAAAGAATTCAGATTTCCTCTCTAAAGTGATTAAAGTGCGCCAATGATTACCTTGCTGCGTAAGGGTAATTTCTTCCTATTCATTTTCCTGTTCTTCAATCGAGGTATTGGTTGAAGCAATCGCTCTCTGCTTGGAATTATGCTGTTCCTCAATTTTTAGTGTGTCAGGGGAAAATGAAACCAGGATGAAAACCTAAAGCATTTTTATTGAGTCTGAGATTTCATCTCAATTTGATAATTCGATGAAACACTGAAAACATCGATCTCCTCTTAAACTCACAAGCCTTTTGCATACCATTACTTGCAAATTTTCTCCTTGCAGCAAAGCGTGATTTCATCCTGATTTCATTTTTGTGTGAGATTTTAATGGTTCAAGGGTCTTCAAGTCTTCTGTATCGGCACTTTAGGCACTTATGACTAGCCAATCTGCAAAGGTGCTATGAGAAGCCAGATCGACCTGTTTATGTCGAATTCACACGCTCTGACAGACTCAACCAGCTTCCCTATGCTTCACATGAAATCACTAATCACTGACGGATCATCATCCTCTCAATCTAGAAAGCGATCGATCGTTCTTCTTTCCTCTGCCATTCAGCGAATTTCCGTTGCTGCCCTGAGCCTCATTTTATTGGCTGCTCCAACTGTAGTCTTGGCACATGGCGGACATGGAGATGAGTTTCAGGGCGGTGGGCAAGCGACACAGCCAACAGATGCCATCCAGGTCGATGCTGAGACTGCTAAGCGAATTGGACTCAAAATAGAACCTGTCAGCCGCCGACCCTTGGCTTTTGGCATCAAAGCAACTGGACAAATTGAGGCATCTCCCAGCCGCAAAGTCGAAGTCACGAATCCAGTAGGCGGAACGGTCGTTCGGCTCTTTGTAGAGCCAGGAGATTCAGTGGAAGCGGGTCAGCCGGTTGCCATTATTACCAGTGGTGAGCTAGCAGGCTTGAGAGTTGAGGCACTCGATAAACAGGCAGAAATGACAGGTAATCTGCAAGCCGCACAAGCCGATCTGAGGTTGGCACAACAAACCCATGAACAGCAACAGCAAATTGTAGCCACCACGATTCAGCAAGCCCAGACTGAAGTGAATGTGGCACAAGAACAGTACGATCGCGACCAAGAATTAACCCAGCAGGGTGCCATTCCCAAGCGGCAATTTCTAGAGTCACAGGCTCATCTTGCAGAAGCTCAGAAAGCATTAACCGAAGCACAAAGCCGCCTGCCCGTCTTGGAATCTAGGGCGCAACTCGAACGTGCCCAGTCTGGACTAGAAGCAGCCCAGTCTCGTGTTCAGCTCAGCACCGTCACTTATGGCACCCGACTCAAGCAATTGGGGGCAACTCCTAACGCAGATGGCACGATCACGATCGTTGCGCCGATTTCAGGTATAGTTGCCGATCGTGAAGTTTCCCTGGGTCAATCGGCTCAAGATGCGGGTGCTGCTCTGATGACAATCGTTGACAGTCGCACGGTCTTGGCAACGGCAAATATTTACGAGAAAGACTTAGAGCAGGTGTCTAACGGACAGCAGGTGCGGGTAAAGGTGGCAAGCTTGCCCAGTCAAACTTTTAGTGGACGGGTGACGGTAATTGGTTCCGTAGTAGAAGGCGAAACTCGCATTATTCCAGTCAAAGCAGAGCTAGATAACTCTAGTGGCGTACTCAAGCCAGGAATGTTTGCCGAACTGGAAGTATTGACCGATCGCACGCCTATTGCGGTAACAGTAATCCCCCGATCGGCGCTGGTTGAGGTGAATGGCAAGCAGGTGGTATACGTCAAAAATGGCAATGCCTATCAGGCAGCGGAGATCGAGTTAGGCAGAACTGCCGGAGATGTGGTTGAGGTGAAGAGCGGTCTGTTTGATGGCGATATGATTGTCACCCAACGGGCGGCGCAACTCTACGCACAGTCACTTCGAGGAGGCGGTAAAGCCAAACCAGAAGCAGCTCATGCGGAGGCGGCGATCGCTCAACCTGGCGGGCTTCCTTGGTGGACAGTGTTTCCAGTAGCAGGGGTACTTGGAGCGGGTGCTTTTTGGGCAGGGCGGCGCAGTCGGAAAGAATTAGTTCCGGCTTACGCTGCGAATGGTCATAGCAACGGTGCAGGCATGAGTCACAGTTCGCTGCTTCCTTCCGTATCAAAGTCAGCGGAAACAGATTCCCAGACTCTGCCTCATCATCCGCACGAAGGGAATTAGTTATGCTCAATGCAATCGTTAAATGGTCGATCGCCCAACGCTGGCTGGTCGTGATCATCTCCATCCTGCTCAGCCTTTGGGGATTTCGCGTGATCACGCAGATGCCCCTGGATGTGTTTCCTAGCTTTGCCCCTCCCCAAGTAGAAATCCAGACCGAGGCTCCTGGCTTAGCTCCTGAAGAGGTTGAATCTCTAGTGACTCGACCGATTGAAAGTGCAATTAACGGCACTCCGGGAGTAGAAAACGTGCGTTCCTCGTCGGCAGTCGGCATCTCTGTCGTCAAAGTCGTGTTTGGCTGGGATACCGATATCTATCGTGCTCGTCAGCTTGTCACAGAACGCTTGCAGCAGGCACAAAGTTTGTTGCCTGCGGGGGTAGAGATTCCTCAAATTTCGCCGACTAGCTCTCCCTTGGGAGCCGTTGTCAAATATGCGTTTACAGCCGAAACAACGCCGCTAATGGAAGTGCGTCGCATCGTAGATTTGCAGGTCAAGAACCGCTTACTAGCAGTGCCTGGAGTGACGCAGATCGTTATTTTTGGTGGCGATGTGCGGCAGTATCAGGTCTTGATTGAGCCAGAGAAGCTAAAAGCTTTTGATGTCTCTTTTGAGGAAGTGACAGAGGCGGCTGAAAAAGCCAACGTCAATGCACCCGGTGGTTTTTTAGTCAGCCCTGATCAAGAAACGCTGGTGCGGGGAATTGGACGGATTAAATCTCTAGATGACTTAAAGCAGTCTGTAGTCATCGCCCGCAACGGCACTCCTGTCTTGCTGGATCAAGTTGCAAAAGTGCAAATTGGAGCAGAACTGAAGCGCGGCGATGCCTACTTGAATGGGAAGCAGGCGATCGTCGTGGTCGTCAACAAACAGCCTGCGGCAGATACTCCAACCGTCACCCGTGCTGTAGAAGCAGCCATGGAGGAAGTCCGAGCAGGTTTGCCCAAAGATGTGACGTTGACCAATACCTTTCGTCAGGAAGAGTTCATTGACGCTTCCGTTCAGAATGTGGAAGAAGCGCTGCGAGATGGCATCATCATTGTCTCGATTGTGCTAATTCTGTTCTTGATGAACTGGCGGACAGTGATTATCAGCCTCAGCGCTTTGCCAATTTCCCTGCTGCTCGGCATGATCATTCTCAACGGGACGGGGCAGGGCATCAACACGATGACGCTGGGCGGACTGGCGGTGGCGATCGGTTCAGTCGTAGATGATGCGATCGTTGATATGGAGAACGTCTACCGTCGTTTGCGAGAGAATCAGCAGGCAGGATCACCCAAAAACCCCTTACAGGTCGTGTTTGATGGCTCAATTGAGGTGCGAGTCAGCGTTCTATTTTCAACGGTGATTATTGCTGTGGTGTTTGCGCCCATCTTTGCCTTGGCTGGAGTAGAAGGTCGAATTTTTACGCCGATGGGGGTGTCTTACCTGCTGTGCATCATTGCCTCAACGCTGGTGGCACTCACGCTAACTCCGGCACTCTGCGCCCTGCTGCTAGTCAATCGTCGATTGCCGCCGGATGAAACCTGGCTGGCTCACAAGTCTCAACAGGTTTATCGCCCTGTGGTGCAGTTTGCGATTCACCGCCCCAAGATTGTTTTGCTATCTGCGGTAGCTGCCTTTATCGCCTCCATGGTAATTTTGCCAGCGCTAGGCAAGGTATTTCTGCCAGAATTTCAGGAGCGATCGCTGGTCATCTCCACGAGTCTCTATCCGGGTGTTTCCCTGGAAACAACAAACCAGGTAGACTTTGCCATTCAGGATGCTCTGAAGGACGACAAGCGATTTCAGTATTTGCAATTGCGATCGGGTCGGGCACCGGGCGACAGCGACGTGGGTGGAGTCAATTTTGCTGAACTAGACGTGGAATTAAGCGAGGAAGCACTTAAAGACCGTGAGGCAACGATTGAAGTGCTGCGTCAAGAGTTTGACAAACTGCCGGGAGTCGCTGCCGGGATTGGCGGCTTTATCTCCCATCGACTGGATGAAGTGTTATCGGGGGTAAGGAGCGCGATCGCCGTCAAGATTTTTGGTCCAGAGCTGGAGGAACTTCGTACCCTGGGACAGCAAGTGCAGTCTGTGATGAGCGATATCCCCAACGTAGTAGATTTACAGCTAGAGCCACAGGTTCCCATTAAGCAAATCCAAATCCAGTTCGATCGGGCTGCCGCTGCGCGCTATGGCTTGAGAATAGGCGATCTAGCAACCACCATTGAGACGGCTTTGAATGGACGGATTGTTTCACAAGTTTTAGAAGAACAACAGGTTTTTGATCTGATAGTCTGGTTAACGGAGAGCGCTCGTCAAGACCTCAGCGCGATCGGTAATCTGCTGATTGATACGCCCACTGGTCAGAAAGTTCCTCTAGCCCAAGTTGCGAAGGTGGATTATGGCACAGGCTCTAACACCATTAATCGAGAGAATGTTTCCCGGTTGCTAGTCGTGTCTGCTAATGTGAATGGGCGTGACCTTGGCTCTGTGATTACTGACATTCGCGATCGGGTGAAGCAGCAGGTACAGCTCCCCTCTGGCTATTTTATTCAGTACGGAGGACAGTTCCAAGCACAAGAACAAGCCACTCAAACCTTGCTCTGGTCAGGTCTTTTGGCGTTCGTGGCGATCACGGTGTTGATTTACTTTGCCGTTAAATCGATTCCGGCAACGATAATGATCATGATTAACCTACCGCTTGCCTTGGTAGGTGGCGTGATCTCAGTGGCTTTAACAGGTGGCATCATTTCAGTGGCCTCCATGGTGGGGTTCATTACGTTGTTTGGCGTTGCTACTCGGAACGGATTGCTGCTAGTAGACAACTACAATAATCGACTTGCTACTGGAATGCCGCTGAAGCAAGTTTTGGTGGAAGGCTCAATGGAACGGTTAGTCGCAATCTTGCTGACTGCACTGTCTTCTGCGTTAGGTATGGTGCCGTTGGTACTGGGAAGCGGCGCTGGAAAAGAAATCCTACAGCCGTTAGCCGTTGTCGTATTAGGCGGACTGTTTACTTCAACAACGCTGACTTTGTTGGTGCTCCCGGCTTTGTATTCTCAGTTCGGTCGGTTCCTAGTGCCCAAAGATGGAGCACTCATCCAACCGGAAGTTGAAGAGCCTGTATCGAGTCAGGTACAAGCGACCTGACGGCAAACGTTCATTTTTACTCTATGTGAGGATTAGGTTCATGAAATTTACTCAATCTGTTTCACTGACTTTTGCTGCTATGGGACTGCTGTTTTTGGGAGCCTGTGCCAGCGGCGGCACCCCAACTGCCAGCACTGATAGCCCTAGTGCGGCGGCAATCGAATCTCCTGCGATGTCTCCTGAGGCGATGGCTTCGATGTCTCCTGAGGCAATGGCTAAGGGCGGCGGCGTTAGCAGTCAAGGTGGACAGGTCATAGAATCTGGGGCTTACCACTTAGAATTGGTGCCTGAGCCAGAAGCTGATGCCATTCATCTGGATTTTTTCCTCCAGAAAGGCGATAGCCATGAAGCGATCGCTGATGCCAAAGTAATGGCACAAGTGCAGTTGCCTGATGGCTCTCAAAAATCTCTAGACATGAAATATGATGCAGAAGGCAAGCACTATACGGTAGCGTTACCTGGCACGGCAGCAGGGAAATATAATGTGGCAATCTTGTCCGATATTGGGGGTGAAAAAGTGAACGGTCGTTTTAACTTCACCCGATAAATCTAAATGACAAAAATGCGAATCCTGCTCGTAGAAGACGAGCTAGACCTGGGAACTGCCATTCAACGCACCCTGAGCCAACAGAAATACATTGTGGACTGGGTGCAGAATGGCACAGAGGCTTGGGGCTATCTGGAAAGCGAGTGGACACATTATGCAGTTGCGATCTTTGACTGGTCATTGCCGGGATTATCTGGAATAGAACTCTGTCAACGGCTGCGACACCGAAAGAATGCTCTACCGGTCTTGATGTTGACTGCTAGAGATAGGATGGAAGACAAGGTAGCTGGCTTAGATGCTGGAGCAGATGATTACCTGGTGAAACCATTCGCTATCGTAGAGCTATTGGCGCGATTAAGAGCCTTACAGCGCCGATCGCCTCAACTGCAAAATCAGCAGCTTCAGGTCGGGTGCTTGACTCTTGACTACGCGACCTTGACGGTTTCTGTTCAAACTGGAGAGGGGATCTCTCAGGTGATTATCCTTACTGCAAAGGAGTTCCAGATTTTAGAACACTTTATGCAGCAACCTCGGCAGATTATTAACCGTGAACAGCTCATGAACCACCTATGGGAAATTCAGTCTGAACCCATGAGCAACGTGGTTGCTGCGCAGATGCGATTATTGCGACGCAAACTAGCAGAATATAATTGTGATGGCATGATCGAAACAGTCTATGGCTTAGGCTATTGCTTCATCCCGACTGATGCACCAAAATAAACTGTTTAACTTGATGCGCTTGCGGCTGGCGGCATGGTATGCCGTAGTCATCGGTTTTCTCATGCTGCTATTTGGATTTTCCATGTATCAAATCATGGCACAGGTGCATTGGCACGCGCTTGATCAAGAACTAGAGACAGTCGCGGGCATTCTACATGATGGTCTAGAGCCAGATCTCACAAAGCCTGGACAAATTGTGTCAGAAGTTCAGGAATTTCTGCCAGGTCTATGCATGGCAAACATAGACTGCTCATCTACTGTAGTGCCTTCTCAACGACATATTCTAGGTTTGTTTCAGCAGGAAGGATATTATTTACGATTGCTCGATCTCTCTGGAGCTACTCTTGCTACGTTGGGCAATCAACCTCAAGGTCTGCCCATTTCAGCAAAGCCGCTTTGGCAAACGATCGCTAATTCACAAGGCGATCGTTATCACCAAATCTCGATGCCGTTGCAGGCTACCAACAGCCCATTTTGGGGTTATGTGCAAGTCGGGCGATCGCTCAGAGATTTTGATGAGCATCTCATTATGATCAAGCGTTTTCTATTAGCTTCACCCGTCGTGCTCTTGCTCGTCACGATTGTTAGCTGGTGGATGGCAGGGCTGGCAATGCGCCCTGTGTATCGCTCTTATAATCAAATTCAGCAGTTTACAGCCGACGTCGCTCACGAACTGAGAACCCCCTTGGCTGCTGCTCAGACAACGGTAGAATCGGTGCTGCAAATGCCGCATCTTTCTGAATCAGAGGTTCGCCTCACCCTGCAAACCGTTGAGCGCCAAAATGGTCGCCTATCGCAAATTGTGCAGGACTTACTGATGCTTGCCCGCATGGATATTCAGGGGTTAGCGCAAAAACGTCAGCTTTGCTGCCTCAATGACTTAGTTAACGATGTTGTCGAAGAGATGGCGGCGTTAGCGCTTGTTGCTGATGTGATGCTGACTGATCAAGTTCAGACGCGTCAATACTTAAAAGTTCTTGGCGATGAAGAACAGCTTTACCGCGTGTTGACAAACTTGATCACGAACGCGATTCAACATACTCCCAAGAATGGCAATATTGTGGTGGCGCTAAGACACGCTGATCATCATGCTCTGATTAGCGTTCAAGATACGGGTAGCGGCATTGCACCTGAAGATCTTCCCCGAATTTTTGACCGCTTCTATCGTGTGGAAAGCGATCGCTCTCGCTCAACGGGCGGCTCAGGTCTGGGCTTATCAATAGTTCAGTCCATTATTCAAGCTCATCAGGGCACTATTCAGGTGCAAAGCCAGTTAGGCAACGGCAGTATGTTCACTGTCCGACTGCCTTTAGTAAGAATGAGTTAAATATGCCCTGAATCCTGTGTCAATTTATGTGTTTACTTTTTCAGGTGACAGGCAGGAAAAAATGAAATCAGGATGAAATACTATGCTGACGATAGAGGTGAATTTACAGTTTTATGGATCAGTCATTTGCTAGATGCGATCGCCCTCCTAATCTCCTAATGTGAACTTGGTTGAATCCAGTTCGCAGTAGGAGAAATTGAAAAATGGTCATGACTCAATCACACGACGCTTTACTAGAATCCTGTATTCAAAACTGCCTCGATTGCCTGCGCGATTGTGAAAACTGTGCGACGGCATGTTTAGATAGCGACATGGTGCAAATGATGGCACAGTGCATAAAGCTGTGCCGCGACTGCGCTGATACCTGCGCTCTATGTGCCCGTTTCATGGCACGAAACTCAGAACTCCATGCTCAGATGTGCAAGGTTTGTGCCGAGGCATGCGATCGCTGTGCTGCCGAATGTGAGAAGCACAATCATGACCACTGTCAGCGCTGTGCTGAATCTTGCCGACGTTGTGCTGAGTCTTGCCGTCAAATGGCAGCCGCAATGGCATAAAGCTAATTACTCGCTCTTACAAGACTTTCCCTCTGTTCTCTACGGATAAACAGAGGAGAGTTTTGTATATGGAGTCTTATAGAACTGATTTGACATCTTTACAGCCTTAGATTAAGCTACCTATCCCCCTTTAGTCTAAGCAACATGGCATATTCCAGCAGTCTTACGGATAAAGAATGGACAATTCTTGAACCTCTGTTGGTCTAGCTATTACCTCAGAAGAAACGGACTAGACCCTCAAATTGGACAAAACGAGAAATTCTGAATGGAATTCTCTATCCACTTAAGAATGGATGCAATTGGGAAGATCTGCCTAAAGACCTGCCCCCTGACTCCACCGTTTATTGGCACTACAAACAGTGGCGCGCAGCAGGGGTAATGGAAACTCTCAGGGCAACGTTACATGAACAAGTCCGCGAACAGGTAAAAAAAAACCTAAGTGGACTCGCTTAATCATCATTGACTCTCAAGCTGTGAAGAATACCTGGAATGCCAGCGTGGACTTCGATTGGGTTTTGTTTTTATAAAGCGACCCACGAAATCAAAAGACATCTAGCCGTTGACATACTTGGGTTTCCCTTCTTCACGCACTGCACAAAAGCTAATGTTCCAGATGATGCGGGATTGATTGAGAGGCTGACGCTCAACCTCGATTATTTCAAATCAAAACCCGTTAATATTCCCAAGATTACCATTCTGCTAGACCACGGTTATCCTATTGACTTTTTGATTGAAGCGTTGGAGAAGGTTTATCCTGAGATCAGGACGAAGATCCGGTTTGAGCTTTCGACTAAGCCCTCGAAACAAGAGAAGGCAGCACAAGCAAAATCTGGCTTTGTACCAGCAGTCGCGCGGTGGGTGATCGAAAGATCCAAGGCTTGGATGGAGCGTTGTAAAAGTTTAGTTAAAAACTTTGAGCGAACTCTATCTCATGCCAAAGCCAAAATCGATCTTTGCTTTGTTAGGCTAATGCTAAGTACAGGACAAAAGCTTGTCATCTGTTCCTGGTTGCCCTGTTTCGGCTTTTGTTTAGAATCCACCCATCTCAAAGACCCAGAACGACTTTCCCGT
>CASBQM010000464.1 GCA_949127645.1 Synechococcales cyanobacterium PMM_0036 | reverse complement strand
CCACCATTGCCGCCGTCAGCGAAGAAGCGACCACCGTGACAGGATGAGGGCTAATCTGCTCCAGGAATTCCTTAATCGTCGTCAAATAGTCTTCAATTTGATAATTACGAGAGAGGTGATCCGATCGCCCCCATCCCAGCAAATCTGGCGCAACCACGCGATAGTCTACCGCAAACGCCGGGTACACTTTCGACCATTCGTATGCCGAAGAGCCGCCGCCAAACCCATGCAAAAACACGAGCATCGGAGCGTCTGTTAAAGGCTGGTGCCAGAAGGTCGGGTCAGCACTGTAATAAGTTAAAGTACCCAGACTGGTCGTGAGTGACTGTTGACTAAAACCAGGGGGTTGGAGCATATAAAAAATTGCCTCGCCGCAGAAGAAGTGTGAAGAATTGATTAACTGTGCTAGATTCGGTTCAAGAGGGTGTGAAGCGAGTTAAGTCTTTCGCCAATAACTGCTTAAACGATTAGCCTCCTGGCACAGCGGATCTTGACCTAGCAGGTTTGGATCTTTAACAGAGAGCTATGTTTTATACCAAAACTATAAACGATCGAAGCCCAGCGATCGAAGTTCACAGCTTTTGCACTACCAATATCACATTACAAACTGTGCAGATTGAACGCATTTCATAAGCCATATCAGCCATAATTTTAGTTGAGTGCATTGCCTTATCTGAGTCTGTTGATTCAGGTGAACTGGGTGTGTTGGAGGTCAGCGCAGAAAGGTTGTTTGTCAGCACTCAGTTTCATCTATAAGCTTCTGCCCGCATCGCTTTTAACGCCGTGTGAGTGACGATCGTTACATACCGTTACATAGCCGTTACAAGGTTGTTAGATAATCTATCGACCAAGGCTGCTTGTGTCAGGAGTGCCCGTGTCAGGTTGCATTGCCGCAAATTGAAAGTCTGAAGCATCAGGATCGTTTTCAGAGTGCAGCGCAAAATCTTAACGAAATTTTGACCAAACCTGTTGGACTCCCTGTTTTTGGAATGGGTTGCGGGAACAACTGTTGTGGAAATCTTCAATGAAGTTGAATCTGGTGATCCAGAGGGACTTTCAGTCGATGTTCTACCCCAAAATCACGGGCGGATAGAGGGTGTCCTCGCTTAAAGGCAGCAGTTGGGTTCCATAACGCGAATATCATTGGGGGATCTATGGTTGAATCATTAAACATCTGGGCTGAGCAAGCCCTGCCATTTAGCCCGATGACTGCTTGGGTTGACCTGACAGAAGCAGTTGATTTTACAACCGCACCTTCTAAGATCACTCACCTTGACGAGGTGAGCCTAGATCATATCTGCGCAGCAACCTGCATCCGCCTAGACATGGAAAGCCTTCAGTGCTTTGAGTCAGTCGATCGCCAGTTTGCAGATTGGGGAGTGGTGTTTGCCAATGCGATCGCCGTGAGTCCTTCTAATCCCGGCTATCCGGCTTACTCAGGCAGCATGGTGCTGATGAGCGCTCCTAAGAATGGCTACTTAGAAGTCACGTTTTTACGACCTGCTAGCTTTGTAAGCGGCTTCGTCACGAGTTCACGTCGTGCAGTGCTGACGGCATTTGATGCAGAGAATAAGGCGATCGCTCGTGTTGAAACAGAGGGTGCAAATCTAGCGCAAAATTCAGGCTCGACAGAAAATCTAGAGAATTTCGATGAACTGCACCATCCTAATGCTCAGCTCATCTTGAGCGCCGCCAATATTCATCGCATCACTATTCATGCCTTTGGGGGGCAGCTCACTTTAGACGACTTTTGCTTTTGTCTAGAGAATGACGGATAAGTAGGCCTACGCATCATCAAAGCTCAGTGCTGAGGATAAACTGCTCGATCGCTGCAACCACTCCATCGGATTCCACGCCTGGCGCAACCCAGTCGGCAGAGGCTTTCACAGCATCGGGTGCGCCACCCATGGCTACGCCTACTCCGGCATACTCGATCATTTCTAGATCGTTGAAATTATCGCCGATCGCCATGACATTTTCCGATCGCAGTCCTAAGACACTCTCTGCGAGATGCTGCACGGCATTCCCTTTGTTGGCTGCGGGATGAGTCGCCTCAAAAAAGGTGGCAACTGACTTTGTAAAATAGAGTTGCTCAGGGGTATAACGCTGACGGAGCGAATCCAACACCTGATCAATCAGCGCGGGCTGCTCACACAGCGCCAGGAGTTTCGTGGGTTCCCGTTCAGCGACGACTTGCTGTAGATTTGCCACGATTGGCTTAATATCACTGCGTTCGGCATAGTCGATCGAGTCGGGAGTGAGTTCGCGGATATAAAGGCGATCGTCAATGTAGGCATGAACTGATAGCCGCTGACGCAGATCATGCTGGTCAAAATAATCGAGCAATTGCAGCGCCAACGCTCTGGGAACCGTCAAATGGCGCGAAACTGTATTATCAACAGGATTTTTGATCAGCGCTCCCTGGTAGCTCATTAACGGCAGGCGCGAATCTAGATCTTGGTGAAACCGTAAAGCCGATCGATACATCCGCCCTGTGGCGATCGCTACCTGCACCCCTTTTGTCTGCACTGCCTGAATTGCTCGTTTCACCGCCGGACGAATTTGATTAGAGGAACCCACAACCGTTCCGTCTAAATCCAGCACTAGCAGCCGAATAGGCTGAGCTTCAGAACGATCGGTTTCGGGAAACGAGGGGCTAGCGGAAACGATCGGTACTTGCTGCGTCATGATAGTCATTCTATAGGCGGTCATAGCCTATTTTCGCCAAAAATGTCCAAAACCGATGTGTCGGAGCCGCCTTCTTAAAAAACAGCCTTCTCGCATCCCTTAAGTAAGCTAGATTACCTAAAGAACGCATTACGGATGACAACAGCGCATGATTTGGCCCTTTAAGCCTCGGTTTCGCAAACAGATTGCTCGCATTGAAGTGACGGGGGCGATCGCTGGCTCTACTCGCAAACAGGTGTTAGAAGCCCTCAAGACTATAGAGGAAAGAAAATTTCCGGTGCTGCTGCTGCGCATCGATAGCCCTGGCGGCACGGTAGGAGACTCGCAAGAAATCTACAGCGCCCTAAAGCGGCTCCGAGAGAAAATTAAGATTGTCGCTAGCTATGGCAATATTTCGGCATCGGGTGGGGTCTATATCGGCATGGGAGCCACCCACATCATGGCAAACCCCGGCACGATTACGGGCAGCATTGGTGTGATCCTGCGAGGGAATAACCTGGAGCGACTGCTGGATAAAGTCGGCGTTTCGTTTAAGGTGATCAAATCCGGGCCTTATAAAGATATCCTGGCATTCGATCGCCCTCTCACCGATCCCGAACAGACTATTCTGCAAGATCTGATTGACAGCAGCTACGAGCAGTTTGTCCAGACCGTTGCCGAAGGCAGAAACCTTGCTGTAGAGACCGTCAAAAGCTTTGCCGACGGACGCATTTTTACGGGACAGCAGGCAGTCGAGCTAGGCATGGTCGATCGCCTGGGCACCGAGGAAGATGCAAGACGCTGGGCTGCCGAACTAGCAGGGCTTGATCCCGAAAAAACTCAGTGCTGTACTCTAGGCGAGAAAAAAAGTGGTTGGAGCCGTTTCTTGCCCGGTCGTAGCCAAATTGGCTCAAAAATCGCCGCCGGGACGAGCTGGTTAGAGTTTGAACTTTCGACGAATGGGCTACCGTTGTGGATGTATCGTCCCTAATGCAGCGCTCCTGACGCAGAGATAAGCACAAGAATGGGTAATATGCAGATGGGCGATCGCTATAAAAATCACCTTAAGAATCATCTGGAGGACTTGAACGTGGGCTGGAAAGTGAGGGCAATTCGGGGGGCAACAACAGCCTCAGACAATACAGTAGAGGCGATTCGGGAAGCCGTCACCGAGCTTCTGAACGAATTAGAAGATCGCAACCCTCTTGATCCCGATGATATTGTCAGCGTGACTTTTTCTGCCACCCGCGATCTGGATGCTGTTTACCCTGCGGCGATCGCCCGTGAAAGACCCCACTGGCAGAATGTTGCCCTTCTAGATGTACAGCAAATGTATGTAGAGGGCAGTCTAGAGCGCTGCATTCGCTGTCTCATTCACGTCAATACCCCTGAACCTGCCGTCCGCATTCATCATTCCTACCTACGTCAAGCCAAGCACCTCCGCCCAGATTGGAGCATGGCAGGGGTAAGAGACTAGAAAGCTAAGAGGCTAGAAAGTTAAAAAGCTGATCGTCTTCTGTGGAAGACGATCAGCTTTCCCATAAGAATTAAAAAGGATAGTCTAATCGTCTAACCGCAGCAGCTTACGGTAAAAGCCTTGAGAAAAATCGGCGATGCGGCTTCCTTTAAAAGTGAACAGCACCTCAATTAAGAAATCAACAAACTCAAAGTTTGGCAGCATTAATTCATAGCTCAGCTCGGCGCTTCCATCAAATTGCAAACGGCAGCGCGTCAGCTCAGAGGGCAGAGTCGAAACATTCCAGCTCGCTACAAAAGGAATACTTTCGCCTCCCTCGATTTTACGCAGACCCTCCAAATTTCCCGTTTGATACAGGCTAATGGCTAGAGGCAAGGCGCTTTTTTTGCGACCCTGATAGTAGGGAGTATAAACGCCGACATCACGGGGGTTAGCAGGTTGGAGTTTCTCAAGAGACATACTGGAATCTTCCTGAAGCTTGGCGGACAGTAATCTTAGCGAATAGCAATCTTGGCAAATAGCAATCTTGGCAAATAGCAATCTTGGCAAATAGCAGGGCTAGAAAACAAAGGTAGAAAAACTAATCTTTGTCTTTAAGAAATGCCATCTTTTGCGCTAAGACCAGTATTCCCGAAGATCCAATCTGGATCATCACTAGGGCAAGAATTTAGCGCAAGCGACATTCCAGTGAGATGATACAGCAATCTTGTAGCGATCGATCAGAAGTATGCCCAGCGCAGAGCCAGTTATGAGGATAAGCCAGTTATGAGAGTCATTGTTGTGGGGGGAGGCGCTGCCGGATTTTTTGGGGCGATCGCCTGTGCCACTGCCTATCCCCAGACGCAGGTGACGCTGCTAGAGGCAGGTCGTCAGACCCTCGCCAAGGTGAGGATTTCGGGCGGCGGTCGCTGCAATGTCACTCACGCCTGCTTTGATCCAGCCGCATTAAGTCTACATTACCCCAGAGGCGGGAAGGCTTTACGAGGAGCCTTTAGCCGTTTTCAGGCTCAAGACACGGTGGCTTGGTATGCCCAGCAGGGAGTGAAGCTAAAAACTGAGGCAGATGGGCGGATGTTTCCCATCACCGACGATTCGGAAACGATCGTCCATTGCCTCATGCAAGCCGCCCGCCATGCAGGAATAGAGGTGCGTACAGGGGCGATCGTGCAAGCGATATCTCGCGCCGAGAATTTTGAACTAGAACTGAAGTCGGGCGAACGGCTGAGGAGCGATCGCCTTCTGTTGGCAACGGGTAGCAGTCCTCAAGGCTATCAGCTAGTTAAGAGTTTGGGACATACGATTGAGTCGCCCGTTCCTTCACTGTTTACGTTCAATATTGCTGACCCTCAGCTCCGGGAGTTGGCGGGTGTCTCGGTCGATTTGGCTCAGGCAAAGCTGCTGTTGCCCGACCAAAAGCCGCTAGAGCAGACGGGAGCCTTGCTGATTACCCATTGGGGCATGAGCGGCCCGGCGGTCCTCAAGCTCTCGGCATGGGGGGCAAGGGCGCTGCATAACGGTCAGTATCGCGCCAAGCTGCAAGTCAACTGGCTACCTCAACAGTCTGCGGATCAGGTGCGATCGCTGTTGCAAAACTACAAGTTAACGGAGGCGAAGAAAACGATCGCTGCCCATCCGCCTGTGTCTCTGCCCCGGCGGCTGTGGCAATACTTGAGCGATCGCGTGGGTATTTCTAGCGAAACCCGTTGGGCTGATCTCTCTAAGGCGGCAATGAACTCGCTGATTCAAGAGTTAATGCAAGGACTCTACCAAGTTCAAGGCAAAGGCGTTTTTAAGGATGAATTTGTCACCTGCGGCGGCGTAAATCTGAAGGAAGTAGACTTCAAAACCATGGAGAGCCGCTGCTGTCCGGGGCTGCACCTTGCGGGAGAGATTCTAGACATTGACGGCGTGACGGGTGGCTTCAACTTTCAAAGCGCCTGGACAACGGGCTGGCTAGCCGGACAGGCGATCGGCAAGGCGTGATCTTAGGAAATAGACTTAAAGACTAGAATTTAGCCCCAGGCAGGATGTGACAAAAGCGCCGCCATTACCCGTACTCCCCTAAGCTGATTGGAAAGCGGCAGGTGCCCTTTGGGCGCGGTTAGATTCCAGGTAAACTCTTGGGGATATCGCGTCCAGGCGTTTCCAGAT
>CASBQM010000463.1 GCA_949127645.1 Synechococcales cyanobacterium PMM_0036 | reverse complement strand
CCCACCACCAGCGCAATGCCGCACAGCACCAGGATGGCCTCTAACAGCAGCGCACGCGCATACCTCTGATGGCGGCCCATGCCGTACAAAATCGAGACCGAATTGTTCTGCCCGCCCAACGCGATGGTTACACCTGCCAGCAGCGCCAACAGAATCGGAGAGCAATTCGCACCGAACTGCGGGCTGATCCACACCTCCAACAGAGGAGGCCCATAGGTGCCCATGAAAATCGTCACTGGCAGGAACAGCGCCAGGCTATAGCGGTTGGTGACCGTCGTTAACTGAACCAGCCGCCCCGATTCGTTCTGCGCCACCATCTCGGCCGCATTCGGATTGCTGACGTTACCGATACGCCCGATGCCATCCACCACGTAATCGAGCAGCCGGCTCGGCGCCGCATAATAACCCACGAAGCGCGGCGGCAGAAAGATTCCAATCATTAACGGCGCACCTTGATTCAACACACGTTGCGCGAGTGACGCTACCACGCTGTGCGAGCCATAGGAGAGCATGGTCCGCAGCGTGGCGAGATTGACAAAGCGGCGTGAAAATCGAAGCGGGCGGAAGATGTGCCGGAATGCCAGAAAACTGAGCAGATGTACCAGGGCCTGCGCCACCAGAACAATGACGGCCATTTGCAGCACACCGTAGCCCATCCACAGCAGCGCGGCCGTTCCGAAAGCCCGCACGGCGGTGCCGGCCAGATAGATCTTGTTGGTGAGATCGAATCGCTGAAACCCTTCGAGGCACGAGCTGAACACGTTGAACAACGACCCGAGCACCCACGCGCCGACAACGATCATCAACAGCTTGGGAAACAGCGGGTGCTTCACATGCATCAGCGAACTGAGATAGGGTGCGCCGAAGTAGTTCCCTAATATCAATACCGGCCCAATGCACGCCGAGTAGAACAACGCCGTGTTGAGAATTTCGTTGATCCGGTCATCCTCGCCCAAGGTTCGATAATGCGCGGTGTACTTCAGCGTTGCCGAACGAAAGCCGAGATCCACGATCCAGTAATACTCGGCCAGGGAAACGGTCAGTGCCCACAGTCCGTAGTTCTCATCTCCCAGGCGACGAATGATGAAGGGGGACAGGATCAGCGCCGAAAAGATGTTGACCAGAACTGCCGACCAGTTCCATAGAACGTTCACAATGAACTGAGTTTTGTTGCGGGTTTGCGGCGCAGGTGATGAGGTGATGGCCATGTGTTAGCTGTTACCCGGCAACTGCAACATCGCCGGCGGTAACAGGCGCATCCTGCCATTGCCGGAACCACAGTTCGAGCATGAGCAGTGCCCACAGTGTCTGCCGGTTGTCACGGCGTCCGCTGATATGTTCCTCAATCAAGGTGTTCAGGAAAGCAGGCGAGACGAAGCCACGCTCGAGAAAGCGGGGCCCCGTCAGGTGGTCATAAAGCGCCTGCTGCCTGAGCTGCTCGGCAGCACGGTAGCGTTCGGTGGCAATGCTAGCTAGATGAGCTGCCGTTCTCAGGATTTGCAGATGATGGGGGGTTGGTTCACAGGCTACCCGATGCGAAAGCGCAAATGTGCCCAATACTTCTCCAGTTTGTGAGAAGAAAGGCATTGACCAACAGGCTCGAATATTGTGACCCAGCGCAAAATCTCGAAATTTCTCCCATAGCGGATCTGTGGCAATGTCTGTCACAAAAACCCCCTCTCCTCGATGGGCAGCCGTGCCACAAGATCCCGATCTTTCGCCAATCATTGATCCTTCAATGCCACTAACATATTCAGAGGGCAGGCTGGGAGCTACACCCGATCGCAATGTTCCGGTTGCTTTGTCGAGTTTCAGGATTGAGCAGATTGAGCCTGGAGACTGGTGTTCTAACAGCAGGCAGAGGCTCTCAAGAATTTCATTGAGCGCCGCATCAGAGGTCACTTTTTCCAAAATCTGAGTTTGGGTGCGGAGAAGTTCTTCCGATCGCTTGCGTTCAATAGCTGCCGCCAAGGTCTGAGCAATGGACTGTAAAAATTGACTGTCATTGGTTGTGAAAGGTCGGGTGACTGGTGCGACAGCTATTAGGAATCCTAAAGGCTTTACCTGTCCTGGAATAGAAACGCTAATACCGCTGGGTTCAGCCTTAGATTGTTCAGCATTAGATTGTTCGCATTGCTCAGCATCATAACTTATGCGGGTTGACGCAGAATTAAATCTAAGAATGTCACTTACCAGCAGCTCTTGAATCCAAGGATTTTCTTGAACGGAAACTTCAAGCAGGTCGGTTAGCCTCTCTGATTTGTGAATACCAGAAACCCGTCGTAGCGTACTGCCATCTGAGAGAACTTGCCACACGCTACAGCAGGGTATAGCCAATGTCTGAGTTACCAAAAGCGCAGTCGTGTGAAATAGAGTGTTTAGATTTGTATTAGAAAGTGCTGTCTGACCCAGTGCCGCAATTGCTGCTTGATATCTGGCACGAAGGAGGATTTGCTCTGAGCTGTTCAGCGAGTCTATCAACCTACTCCCTCTTTCCGCAGCTTTACAGGTCTTAAGAGAAGCTAACTCTGATAAAAGCTTGTGCGTAGATGTAATGAGTGTGAGTGTTGTCGTTCGAGCAGAATCCGTACCGACGGGCGAATTGGCATCTTCTGGACTTGAGGTTTTTTGTCTAGCAATCATAATACATTGATTGAAACCCCTATGGATTACGCCTCTCCCGAACTTAGCTAGACGTAAAATCTCCTCTCATTGAGTAATCTAGGGAGTTCGATATTGGCGTTCTGCTCAATAGTATTTTGACTCTATTTCTTTTGTCTAGTAACCGTGCTTATACGGTGAAAGCTTTAATAATTAAGGTGGACTCCGTAGAATGTCGCGGTTTGAAGCGATCGCATTCCTTCCCTCTACGTATTTATTCAAGGGCATATTTATTCAAGAGTAGACTTATATAGCGATCCTAAATGGTTTGTGAGAGGTGG
>CASBQM010000462.1 GCA_949127645.1 Synechococcales cyanobacterium PMM_0036 | reverse complement strand
CACCAAAAACAGGCGATAGCGATCGTCCAACTGCTCCTTGAGCCGAATAGAGAGGCGATCGTAGGTAGACTGTGGCTCCCCGCGCAGATTGCCCTTAAAGATCACACCAGCCTGATAGGGGATGGCTTCTACAGCAAAAAAGGTGTCTACCCCAAAAATGCCGCGAATTGTCTGGAGGTCAGCTGCCGGAAGGGCGGGAGCAGCATCTTTAACCGGTTCAATCTGAGCGACCTGAGGCGACGGAGGTTTGACCAGAGGGGCAGAAGGCGTGGGAGCAGCATCTATTTTTGTCTCGTTGCCGACCATATCTCGGAGCCATCTGCCCAAAGCAATGTAGATCAGCGTAGAGCCAACGAGCAGAGACAAGGCTTCCGCGAGATTAATAAAGGTACCCCCTGCCGAGAGACCAAAAAACAGTAGCCAGGGCAGCATAAGCGCTACAGATTGCAGCCACGCCAACACTCCTGGCTTGCCAAGGGGTAGGGCGCGGTAGAGACCCCACCCCAATATTGCCAATGCCACGAGCAGAATCACAGCAGTAATCATTGAATAGAGGCTCTCTGTTAATCCACAAAGTATGGATAGTCTTTAAGCATACCAAGAGACTCCAGAAGAGGAAATTTTATCCTTAACAAATTGCGATCGCTTTAGATCGATCTAGATCAGCAGCTTAAAATTCTGAACTGCCTGCCGCAAGTTGCCCTGGTGCTGAGCCAAGAGCCGATCGCCCTCCTGTCGATTTAGTCCTGTCCAGTGCATTAGCAGCGCTAGCTTCACCTGAAGACCGCTCTGTTCTAGCAGGGCGATCGCTTGTTCTCGGCTCAGATCGGTTAAATCTTGAATCATTCGCAAGGCGCGATCGTGCAGCTTGGTATTGGTGACGGCGACATCTACCATACGATTGCCGTAGACTTTGCCCAGTTTCACCATTACCCCTGTAGACAAAATATTTAGCGCTAGCTTAGTCACCGTACCCGCCTTGAGGCGAGTAGAACCCGCCAATATCTCTGCGCCCACAAGTAGGCGAATGTCAACATCAACGGTGTCTAGACTGACCTGCTCGCGGGGCACACAGGCAATAAATATCGTGGCGGCTCCACGCTGACGAGCGGCACGCAACGCGCCATGAACGTAGGGCGTGGTGCCTCCTGCCGTAATGCCCACCACTACATCCAAACTTGTGACCTGACGGTGGGCGATCGCCTCTGCCCCGTCTTCTGGGCAGTCTTCCAAGCCCTCGGAACTGCGAACCAGCGCCTCTGCACCGCCAGCGATAATGCCCTGCACTAGATCAGGTGAGGTGCAAAACGTGGGCGGACATTCGGCAGCATCTAGCACCCCCAGGCGACCGCTCGTGCCTGCCCCAATGTAAAACAGCCTGCCGCCCTGATGCAAAGCCGCTGCCGTCCGATCGATCGCCTCAGCTAATTCGACCCGTGCGGCGGCTATGGCGGCGATCGTCTGGGCATCTTCGCGGTTAAATAGATCGACCATCTCAAGCGCCGTCATTTGGTCAAGCGTCTGGCTGTTGGGGTTGACCTGCTCGGTTAGCAGATGCCCGCGCTCAATAAAATCTTCCTTCATAGCTGAAATCTTATAGCCAAAAACTTGTAGCCAAAAACTTATGCCCTACAGCAGTCCTTCAAACCGTCGCCGCAGTCGTTCCAGCTCTGAAAGCGGCATCTCAGCCTCTTCAGCCGGGTCGCTGGGACTGTCTCTGGGACTGTTTCTGGGACTGTTTCTGGGACTATCTGTATTTTGCCCCTCTGGATTCCAGTCTGGCTCCTCAACGTTGGCTTCGGGAGGCACTGCTAGCATTCCTTCAGGCACTAGCTTGCATTCATAGTGGGCACTATCGCAGAACTCTTCGATTTCTTCAGTCTCAAACGCTTCTACCGTGGGGTTAGAAAAGTCTTGGGCTTCTAGCAAGATGCCGTAACGAGTGGCATCATCTTCTGACTCAAACATCAGAACAATGTTGCGATCGTCCATCTTCAGCGTATGAATTCCTTCGTTCTCGGTACGAGCATTAAACAGCAAAACAAACACGCGCATGGGACCTTGAGAAAAAAGCGTCTTGTCTATCCTACTGGGAATAGGAGCGAAGGGATTAAGGTATATTCTGTTAGAGACGCGCCAGAGTTTTCCGGCTGCGTCTCAATATCAGGCTGAAGACAAAAGGCTGAGGGTGAAGAGTGTTGGGTGAAGAGCGTTGGGTGAAGGTGTGAGGTCATGACGAATTCTCCCCATTCGGATAATCAGCCAGATCAGCAGCCAGAGCCGCGTTCTGGTCGGCGAACTTGGCTGTGGGTAGGCGCTACGCTGGGCGGAGTTGCCTTGGTGGGTGCGGCGGCTGGCGGCTGGTGGGTCTGGCGATATGTGCAAAATGACCTGGCTCCGCAGGTTTCAACGAGCTTAAGCAATTTGCTCAATCGTCCGGTAAACGTAGGTCGGCTAGAGCAAGTTTCTCTCACTAGCCTGAAGTTTGGTGCCTCTAGCTTGCCGCCCACCGCTAGCGACGCTGACACCGCTCAGGTGGAATCTGTCCTCGTCAACTTCAACCCCTGGGAGGTGCTGTGGAATCGATCGCTCAGCCTCAACGTCACCTTGGTCAATCCCACTGCGTATATTGACCAGGACAAAGAAGGGCAGTGGATCACGACTAAGCTCAAAGACCAGCCACCGACGGATGATTTGGTCAAGCTCAAGCTAGATACGTTGCGGGTGCAGAATGCTAAGCTGCGACTGGCTCCCTACGGTAAAGCGGTAGAGCAATCGGCGATCGTCTCAAACAAGCCTGCAAACGCGCCCTCTCCCACCTCTAAAAGCAGCTCCTCGACCGAGAAAGCTCGGATCAAGCCAATTCTTACCTTTCAAGCGATCAATGGCTCAGCCGCCTTCCGGGAAGACAACAAGCTGATTACCTTTGAGGTTGCCGGAAAGCCTGAAACGGGCGGCAATTTTAATCTAAACGGCAAAGCCGATCTGCGGCTCCCAGAAGTGACGCTTAACACGAAAGGAAATGCCCTGCTGGCGGCAGATCTTGGTTTGCTGCTCCCTTTGCCGCTGACGCTAAAGGCAGGTTTGCTAGATGCTGACTTAAAGGTGCTGTTTCCGCCCAACAATCAGCCTTTGGGTCTGGACGGCACCGTGAGGCTGCACAATGTCACTGCGATCGCCGAGGGAGTGCCCAAGCTAATCAGCAATGTCTACGGCGGCTTGCGCTTTCAAGGACAGCAGATCGCTATGCAAGATTTGCGCGGTCGCTATGGCGAGGTGAATGCCCAGATCGGCGGCAGCCTGGACACCCAAAAGGGCTATAACCTGACGGTGCAGGTGCAGCCTACTCAAATCGCGGATATTCTAAGAACTCTGGACGTTGACCCCAAAACACTGCCGATCGCCCTCACTGGAGCTTTCCGCGCCAATGCTACGGTCAAAGGCAGCAGTGATCGTCCCCTCATTGCCGGAATTGCCGAAAATACTCAGCCCGTTCTAGTAGATAAGATTGCCATCAGCTCAGCACGGGCGCAGTTCACGGCAACGCTGCAATCGATCGATATCCGAGATATTCGCGCCGTGCCCCAGGCAGGAGGGCTATTAACAGGCAGCGGCAATGTGAAATTGGGCGATCGCGGCGGATTAGCCTTTGATCTGCGCGCTCAGGGTCTACTCGCAGATGCGATCGCCCGAAACTACGGAGCCAATCTGGGCAATGTTGCTCTAGGCAACGTCAACGCTACGGCTCAGGTCTTTGGCGGGTTTAATAACGTGCAGACGATCGCCAAATGGGAAGCTCCTGAAGCCACCTATCCAGGGCGAGGCACAGTAGCGATCGCTGGAAATACCGTCCGCTTTCAAGACACGCTGCTGCTGGTTGCGGGGGGCATTGTCCGGGGGCAAGGGGCGATCGTCCAAAAACGCTGGAATGCTGCTCTCGACACGTCGGGAATCGAACTTAGCCAGTTTTCTTCTGACCTACGCGGGCTGCTGAGCGGCAATTTTGCGCTGGGCGGCAGTCTAGACAACCTCAGCTTGGAGGCGATTCAGGCTGAAGGGCAGGTGCGTCTGTCTCAAGGGGTTTCGCTGATTACCGATCCGCTGACGGCTTCGGTGAAATGGTTGGGCGATCGCCTCCAAATTCGGCAGGCTACCGCTCCCGGATTCGATGCCAACGGCTTTGTGTTT
>CASBQM010000461.1 GCA_949127645.1 Synechococcales cyanobacterium PMM_0036 | reverse complement strand
TTACATCTGAAATCACCAGATCAGGCGAAATGCGTTGCAGCAGGTCCCAGCCCTCTTGAGCGTTGCTGGCAACATGAACGGTGAAGCCATCGTCTTCTAGATAGGCTTGGACAGCTTGCCGCAAGCCCGGTTCGTCATCCACTAACAATAACTGTCCTGTCGCCATAATTTGCCTCTCGGTCACTTTAGAAGAAATAAACAAAAAACACTTTAGAAGAAATGAACAAAAAATGTGAAATACGATCGAAAATAATTACTTGAGGATTTCTTAAACCCCTTGTAGAGTTTAGACGAGTCTGGGAAGACCTTGATAGACTAGAAGGAAGACGCTGGGATATTGACGCTAGGATACTTAAAATTCCTCACAGAGAATTCCTCACAGAGAATCCCTTACAGAGAATCCCTCACAAATTTTCTAGATTCGCCAGAGCTGCTTTCGTCCTATTCATATCGTTCATGTACCGTTCATGGTTATTGCCGATCGCGTGATTCCCCTAATCTCTCCCCTCTTTGGTGCGTTTTTGCCATCCCTGCCGCTGGATAGCCTTATGTCTACTCAGGGCATTATGGTACTGCTTCTAGCTGCCTATGCCGGGGCAATGTGGATGTTTTTGACTAGCGCTCCCAAGGTCTACACCGTGATGGTGTCCGATCTGGAGATGGCTCGGCAGTTCTATGAAGGGTTGCTAGGTCTGCCTGTTGCTGATGTGCCGCTGCACTACTACTACAACTATGAGCAGACGTTAGGCACGGCTAGCATTGACCCGCTGTATGGCTCAACGGCAAGTCTGGGTCGCCCGGTGAATCAAAGCTACCAAACTTCTGAAGGGCTGTGGTATCAGCTCAAGAAGAACACCCAACTTCACATTATTTCAGGGGCAAGCTTAGGGCAAAAGAGCCGTCAGCGCCACGTTTGTTTCGATCATGACTGCCTAGAGCAAGTGTTGATGCGCGTCCAGTCTTACGGCGTGAAGTACAAAATTCGGCGTGACAAGCCTCTTAATTTTTTGGTGAAAGATTTGGACGGTCGAGTGATTGAGATGGCGGAAGTTTCTAATTAGGTTCCGTTCAAGCCAGATTTTGAAACTTACCTTTATAAAACTCACTTAGCAGAGCAGGTTTAAATCTGCTCTGTTTTTTCATCTTGGCTGCCCCACAGCAATCTAACTGCCATCACTGCAAACCCGATCGCCGCCACAATCTTTACCCAGCGCTCGGGCAAAAATTGCGATAGGCTGCCTCCCAACAGGACTCCTAAAAAGCTAGCTAGCAGCAGCGCGGCACAGGTTCCCAAAAACACACCCCGCACAGACTTGGAGCTGCCGCAGAGCGCGATCGCCGCTATTTGGCTCTTGTCTCCCAGCTCGGACAGAAAAACGGTGGCGAAGCTTAGCCCTAACAAATGCCAGTCCATCTTTTGCTCTCTCCAGATTTTGATCTTTCCTAGCCTTGCACCACGTCCCACACCAACAGGACTGAAATTAACAGCAGTATGATTCCAGCCGATCGCTCCAGAATTTTTGCAGAGACTCGCTTAGCCATCCAGCAGCCAACCCAAACACCTAACAGACTCGTTAGGACAAGAGCTGCTCCAGCTCCAGCAAAGACTGTCCAGGGCGACTGAGACTCGGCGCTCATTAGCAGGGTCGTCACCTGTGTTTTGTCGCCCAGCTCTGCCAAAAAGATGGTCAGAAATGTCGAGGTGAATACTTTGATTTCGACCTGCCAGCGCTGCCAAAAAGATTGAGGAGAGTCTTCCTGTAGCCCTTTGATACCTTTAGCAACGTCGGCTTCAGGAGAATCTGTGAGAGGGGTTAAAGGAGTCGTAATATCTGAAGCAGTAGGGGTAGATTCCACAGTTAGCATATTGGAATAACTGATTTTTCATATTCCTTTCATTTTATGCCCAACTGCGAGCGGAATGGCAAGAATGTCCTAATTTTTTCTGACGACTTTTGCGCTACTCAGACTCTGAACGGTTAGATTCCCACTTCCCGATCGAAGCGCAGCATTTCTAAACTGCGATCGCCGTAAACACCTTCAATTTGCTCCTGGCAGCAATCAATAGCGAAGTCGTTTAGATCCTCTAGAGCAATGCCGTACAGATCTTGAAAGACATCGGGTTCAACGCGACAAAAGCGAGGGCGATCGGCATAGATCTTGCACTCTCGCGTCGTGGAGTCGAAGTGAATGCACCAGCCGCCTTCGCCCACCAAGCTCAGGTAGAGCCGAAGTTCTTCAGGGGTTAAGTACTGATCTAGATCGGGGCGATCGCCTGGATCTAGATTGCAGCACGCCCCACACTGCTTCACACATTGCCAAGTTGCCATATTGCCTAATTTCTGATTCCTCTCTTTCCATACTCAACTACTTGCTCCAGCTTGAGTCTCATCTGAAACGATTTTTTGTAACAATTTGTTGCCATTTCTAGCAACTTCATGAGAAAGGTAGAGCCTTTAACCCTTAAAATATGACTTAAGATATTCAAGTTTTCAGACAAATTTGGGTTTCGGACTGATTCTGGGAGGCTCAATGGATTTTTTGACAGGTCTTTTTGATGGACTAGGCGGCATTAATTTTGAGGCGATCGCTCAGCTAACCATGCTGGCACTCATTGTCATCGCAGGTCCGGCAGTCATTTTCGTGCTGGCACTCCGGGGTGGCGATCTTTAGAGCGATAGAAGAAGCAATAGAAGATTTGTGGATTTGTGAACCTAGGGAGTAGTCAGGAGATTCGCATTGCGATCGTTGGCTGCTCCTTCTTTATGACTATCTTCATAGCTGCTTCCACAGCTATTTCTACAGCTATTTCTACAGCCCAAAGAGGCTTGTAGGCTCTATCAAACTGTCTCAGGGCGACTCAGTTTCTTTGTATCCGCGAAAACACTTAGAGATGTTTTCCGTAGGTAGATGTTAAGATTTCGGTGACTGTAGCATCGAGGAACCGTCGTGATCCGCTCTGCCACTCTGGCTCTCCAGCCTCCTGTTTCCCCTGTTGCTGACAATAGCCGCCTTCGGCTGTTTTCAGGATCTGCTAACGCTCCCTTAACCCAAGAAGTTGGGCGATATCTGGGCATGGACTTAGGTCCTATGGTTCGCAAGCGGTTTGCGGATGGCGAAATTTATATTCAGATTCAAGAATCAATTCGGGGTTGTGATGTTTACCTAATGCAGCCTACCTGCTGCCCCGTCAACGATCACTTGATGGAATTGCTGATTATGATTGATGCCTGTCGGCGGGCTTCAGCACGTCAGATTACCGCAGTCATGCCCTATTACGGATATGCCAGAGCCGACCGCAAAACGGCAGGTCGGGAGTCTATTACTGCCAAACTCGTCGCCAACTTAATTACTCAGGCTGGGGCAAATCGCATTCTGGCAATGGATCTGCATTCAGCGCAGATTCAAGGCTATTTTGACATTCCTTTTGATCATGTTTACGGATCGCCCGTTGTGCTTGACTATTTGGAGAGCAAACAGCTTGAAGACATTGTAGTTGTCTCCCCTGACGTGGGAGGCGTGGCGCGCGCCAGAGCCTTCGCCAAAAAGCTAAACGATGCGCCCCTAGCCATTATTGATAAACGTCGTCAGGCGCACAATGTGGCTGAAGTGATGAATGTGATCGGCGATGTCAGAGGCAAAACGGCGGTGCTAGTCGATGACATGATCGATACTGCCGGCACTATCTGCGAAGGGGCAAGGCTGCTGCGGAAGGAAGGCGCTCGGCAAGTCTATGCCTGCGCTACCCATGCGGTTTTCTCCCCTCCGGCGATCGAACGTCTTTCTAGCGGTCTATTTGAAGAAGTGATTGTTACTAACACGATTCCGATCGCTGAAGACAAACGTTTCGATCAGCTCACGATCCTTTCAGTTGCAAATCTCTTGGGCGAAACGATCTGGCGGATTCACGAAGATAGCTCAGTTAGCAGTATGTTTCGTTAGCCGTGTCTCCTAGCTCGCTTCTTCCCAAGAGTAATTGGAGGGTAGAGCAATGGTGCGATTAAAGGTGTGGCAGTGGATCGTGTTGGCAATGCCGATCGCCAGCATCATCGGGTTTTTAATGGTCGCTGCTGGGTTACAAATTCACGCCTGGGGATTGAGCTGGATTTGGGCTGGGTTCACGCTAGTCATTGCAGGTTGGCAATGGCTTTTGGTCAAATGGACTCGTCCGATGATGACGCAGGTAGAAGCCGCAGTTGCTCAAGCCAGCAAAGAGCTGGAAATCACCACGGGAGAAGCGATCGCCCCTGGAAGCGATGCCGAACGAGCTGAGGCCGCCCTGCAAGAAATCCTCAGGACTACGCAAACCGATCGCCCCCTATGGGAAGACTGGTCAACCTTTTGGATGCGCTGTCAAGAATTGGTGGTGGCGATCGCCCAGATTTATCATCCTGAAGTAAAGTATCCGCTGCTGAATATCTACATTCCTCAGGCGTATGGTCTAATTCGAGGAACGGTAGATGACCTAGATCAGTGGATGCAAAAGCTCTCACCCGTCTTGGGTCAGGCAACGATCGCCCAGACTGTTCAAGCCTATGAGGTTTATCAGAAGCTAGAACCCTCTGCCCGAAAAATCTTGCGGGTCTGGGGCTGGGCACAGTGGTTGCTTAACCCAGCAGCGGCTGTGGCGAAACAAGCTAGTCAACCCTACAGCAGCCGAGCCAGTCAGCAGCTTTTAGTAAACCTAAGCCAAATGCTGCGGGAGGCGGCGTTACGAAACTTGAGTCGGCAAGCGATCGCCCTCTACAGTGG
>CASBQM010000460.1 GCA_949127645.1 Synechococcales cyanobacterium PMM_0036 | reverse complement strand
CTGCATGACCCGCTCCCACGACAATGACATCGAAGGAGTCTTGAAATTCAATCGGCGGATGGGAAGACATGGGGCGATCGCAAAGGGTGGTTTTCCAATTCTAACGGATGCCTACTCTGCGAGAAGCAAGCTACGTCCTCACAGGACCGCAGATCGTAGAACCCCAGACCATAGAGCGATAGAATTTAGCAAGACGTGAGAAAATCACCTCTGGTCAAGTAAGTCTCGATCGACAGAACACAGGCGGCGCAATGCGGATCTCTTTAAACTGGCTACAGGAACTCGTAGATTTCACCCTCACCCCAGAGGAGCTGGCAAACACCCTGACCATGGCAGGATTTGAGGTGGAAGAGATTGAAGACCGCCGCACCTGGGCGGATGGCGTGGTGATTGGCAAAGTCTTGACGCGTCAGCCTCATCCCAATGCCGATAAGCTGAGCGTCTGCACTGTGGATATTGGCGCAGCACAACCTTCGACGATCGTCTGTGGAGCCGCAAATGTCCGTGCCGATATTTTTGTGCCTGTAGCGACGCTGGGCACATATCTCCCTAAAATTGACCTGAAGATCAAGCCCCGCAAGCTGCGAGATGTGCCCTCAGAAGGAATGATTTGCTCCCTTGCCGAAGTGGGTCTAGCCAAGGAATCCGAAGGTATTCACATTTTTTTGCAGCCCGACCTGAAGCCCGGAGCCGATGCCCGATCCTATTTGGGATTGGATGACGTGGTGCTAGATCTCACCTCAACGGCGAACCGAGCCGATGCCCTCAGCATGGTGGGCATCGCCCGCGAGGTTGCCGCGCTGACGGGCGGAACGCTGAAACTGCCCGATGTGCCTGAAATTCCGGTAACTCAAGGCAACACCCTCACCATCAAAGTCTCTGAGCCGATCGCCTGCCCGATCTACATGGGTACGGCGATCGCTGGACTCAAAATTGCCCCTTCTCCCGTCTGGCTGCAACGTAAGCTGCTGGCAGCCGGAACGCGCCCCATTAACAACGTCGTCGATGTCACCAACTTTGTGCTGCTGGAATGGGGACAGCCGCTCCATGCCTTTGATTACGATCGCCTCTCTGAAGCTGGAGGTGAAAATCTGGCGATCGGCGTGCGTTTTGCCCGTTCTGGCGAAACCCTAACCACTCTAGATAGCCAGGTGAGAACGCTGCAAGACTCGGCGCTGCTAATTACCGCTAACGACCATCCCGTAGCACTGGCAGGAGTCATGGGTGGCGAAGAAACGGAAGTTTCTGCCGACACGCAAAACATCTTGCTGGAGGCGGCGATCTTCGACACGGTGGCTATTCGGCGATCGGCTCGTTCTCAAGGGTTGCGCACCGAAGCCTCTGCCCGCTATGAGCGGGGCGTGAATCCGGCGGCACTAGAAACGGCCAGCCGTCGAGCGCTCCAGTTGATCACAGAGTTGGCAGGTGGGACGATCGGGGTTCAGGCTGTAGACGATGCCCGCCCCGCAAAAGCCTCTCGAGCGATCGAGCTGCGATTAGAGCGCGTCAATCAGGTTTTGGGTCTAGTGATTCTCAATCCATCGGTCAAAGCCGACGAGCTAACGGAAGAAGATATTGGTGAATTGACTGCTGCCGACGTGGAGCGGACTTTGACGGCGCTGGGCTGTCAGTTGGCTCCTGTCCGGGAAGGCGTTTGGACGGTAACGGTTCCGCCCTACCGCTACCGAGATTTAGAGCGCGAGATTGACTTGATCGAAGAGGTAGCGCGGCTTTACGGCTACAACAATTTCTGCGATACCTTGCCCGACAAGAGTGAGGCGGGATATTTGCCCGACGAGTCGGCGGCTCTGCGCAGAATTCATGCGGCGTTCCGGGCGGCAGGCTTGACGGAAGTGCTGCACTATTCTCTAGTAAAAGCCGAAGCCGATAACCAGGTTTCTCTGGCTAATCCGCTGTTTGTAGAATATTCTGCCCTACGTACCGAGCTGCTTTCGGCGCTGATCGATGCTTTCCAGTACAATCTGGAGCAGGGCAACGGCGCGCTGAATGCCTTCGAGATCGGGCGAGTGTTTTGGCGCGAGGAAGACGGACTAGATGAAACGGATCTGGTGTCAGGCATTATGGGTGGCGACCCCATTCAGGAGCGCTGGGTGCAGAGCGGCAAAGAGCAGCCGCTCACCTGGTTTGAAGCTAAAGGCATTCTAGAGAGCGCCTTCAAGCAGCTAAAGCTAGAGGTGGAATATCAGCCCGATCGCCGCAATTCTCTTCTGCACCCCGGACGCACCGCATCCCTATGGATCAACGGCAACCGCTTGGGCACATTGGGTCAGCTCCATCCTCAAGTTCGGCAAGAGCGCGGCTTGCCTGATGCGGTTTATGTATTTGAGCTAAGCCTAGAAGTTATCGTCAATCACATGGTGCAGGATGAGGTGTTGGTGCCGCTGTTTCAAAGCTACTCTACCTATCCCGCTGCCGATCGTGACATTGCCTTCTTTGCGCCCACCCAATTCTCGGTCGCTGAAATCGAACGTGCCCTAAAACAGGCAGGCGGCAAGCTGCTGGAATCTGTAGCGCTATTTGATGAGTACAAGGGTGAAAATGTGCCGCAGGGAAAGCGGAGCTTGGCATTCCGATTGGTCTACCGGACGGGCGATCGCACCCTCACTGACCAAGATGTTGATCCGATTCAGCAAAAAGTACGGGAAGTCCTAGAAGAAAAATTTCAGGCGGAGTTGAGAAGCTGAGGCGATTTTGGATTGTCAGCCTCTTTAGTTTCGCCCTTCATTTTTGCCCTTTAGCACTGAAAGTCTATGCCTAAATATGTTCTTTGGGGTACCTACTGCCACAATGTGCTAGAAAAACGCGCTCCTTATCGTCAGGATCACCTCGATCGTCTGGCTGAACTAAAGGCGGCAGGTTCTTTGGTGACGATTGGGCCGACGCAAGATTTGACTCGCGTGTTTGGCGTGTATGAAGCTGTTGATGAAGCGGATGCGCGTCAGTTGGTGGAAGCTGATCCCTACTGGCAAAATGGGATTTGGACGGAATATGAGATCAAAGAATG
>CASBQM010000459.1 GCA_949127645.1 Synechococcales cyanobacterium PMM_0036 | reverse complement strand
TTACAATCTGGCGGAATATCTTAAGATCACAACGACCGCACAGCTTTCAACGACTGACCAACTCCAAGTTGCCATTGACGTTAGTATGCAAAATAGGCGCCCAGTACCAGGGTGCAAGCCCGACCCCGATGTTTGCGCACAAATGGGCAATTTGTCGGTTGGGGTCGGCGTGTTTTGTGGCAATGTCTCGCTTGTCGCGCTGGAACTGCTGGCTGGCAGAGTGATCTTGCCGGTCATCGATAGCAATGTGGAAGAACCAATCGATTATGTGGTGCGCAACTGGGCGGGCTTGAAACCACGCTTCGAGGCCGAGGCGTCCATCGTCGCCCCTTCACCGGCATTGGCCCAGCAGCGGGCCGCGCTCTTGAGCGATCTCTCGCCCAAACTAGAGGAGCGTCTGGCGGCGTATCAGCAAGCGTTGTATCGGCAGGTGTTGCAGGCGATGACCACGGGATCGTTACGCCCGTTTGCCGTAGAGCTGGCTGGTGGCAAGACCCTGCTCGATAGCTTTGTCACCCTGGGTCTGTCGCGGGCCGTGGGCAGTGATGACTTCTTGCGGGCCATGCTCTATGGCGATCAGCAATTGATCAATGACAACCAGATTGCGCACACCTATGCCCTCAGCATCACCCAGCCGATCACCGGGACGAATCTTACGATCAATCCACGGCTTGTGATTGGGCAGGTGGCGGAGCAACGCACGACGGCATTCACAGGGATCATCAACCGCTATCTCGCCGCGATCACAGCCAATACCCATGTGGAAGCCAGCGATTATGTGGCCAACGCCCGCCGTGAACTGGACCTGACCATGCGCATTGCGCAGTTGGATGGACAACCAACAACACCGCCGCCATCAACAGACAAAAAACAGATCTACCTGCCATTGATCGTGCGCTAGTTTAAACATCAATAGGATGGCAGTCACCTTCAAAGTGGCTGTCATCCCAAAATTTTGGCGCAAATGGAATTTGGCAGCTGACAGTAACAAGTCGCCGCAGCGACTAGGATCCCTGTGCCTGAGGGCACTTGCTACTGTCAGCCGCGGGGTTTATCCCCGCGAAAAAAATCGTAAAAAAAATCTGGGATGCACCCCTTTCAAAAGTGGCTGTCATCCAACCACAATTGGTTTGTTTGGAGAATTCACATGAATCAACAGAATATGGTCGACCAACCTTGGATCAATCGCAGCGCCTTTACCAATTCGCTTGGCATGTGGTTGATGCCGTGGGCGCTCTTGGTGCTCGGTTTAACTTACACGGGCCAACCGGGTGTGATCTGTTTGACCCCGATGGCCTGGCTACTGGCGATCCCGGCCGGCTAGAATTATGCCGTTTTTGCGCGTGGCAAGCCCGGTCGCCAGCCATTTGTTGCCGGCATAATCCTGGGGGCAGTGCTTGGTCTGTTATACGGCATGCTCTTTGTTGGCATCTCCGCCTATACAATGCCCACCGACCCAGGGCCAGAAAATGGCATTTCGACGCAAGGTCTTGCGTTGATCATCGTCACGGCTGGCACCGTGTTCGCGGCACTCCTCAGCGGCTTGATGGTGGTGCGAGCGGCATCTTTGCAACGGCGCGGGAAAGAGCTGCCTATGATCAAGGTGAACTAAAGGCCAAAAAAACAACAAACTAGATGACGGTGCGGTTGATCATAGGAATACTGTGATCAACCGCACCGCGATTTGAAAGAATAAGTTTACCCTTGTTCAGGCACAGCGGTTACACAGAGCACACAAAGGAAGAGCAGACACAGAGGGCACAGAGAAAAAACAGAGCAAGTTTGTCTTCCCGCTGTGTAACCGCTGTGTCTGGGTAATATGCGTTAATCAGTTTCTCAAAACTGGGGCGTACGCAAAAACACGTAGCGGCTTGACAACACTTAATGCTCGTGCTACACTCGGTATACTTGGTAAAGCGCACCCGGCATACCAAACTATTTATCTTCATTTTTTCATCAACCAATAAACCTTACCTTTTAGGTGTAGCCATGCTCTTCATTCATTGTTCGCCACTGATCCAAACAAGTTGGATCTAAATACGTCGGCTGGCGATTGATAGGAATTTGTTCAGAACTTGTAAACTGAACAACAGGAGGCGCTCCTGTGTCTGTTTGTCGCGCTGAGTGTGCAGTTCAGCGCGACAAACCTTTACCCTCCTATCAGAGGTGTTCGCTTTTTATACACCGCGCAATGAGCATCCTTTCGAAGCACACTATTTAAGCTCAGCGGCCACGGACGTATGCGATCCCGTGGCTGTTTTTTATTTTCAACTGTTCTCTGTGATACAACGCTGCCGCTCGGTTGGCTAGGGTTGTACGCCGAGATCCAGCGCTGAATAACGGCCACGGCACATGCTCCCGTGGCCGTTTTGTTTTGTCATCAACGATTCATACTCGAAGCAAAAGCAACAACAAAATTTCAGGAGAAAGCTTTATGTCACAACACCCCGATCCTACTTTCGACTATCCGATTGAACCCTATAACCACACGCACGATGCCGGTTTGGCTGTGATGTGGAACGAGAGCGACCAGCAATGGCCGGGCGGTTTTACGCGCGGCGTGCCTTTTACAGCCGAGCGAATTGCCGATTGGATGGACAAGCAGGTGACGATTATACGCCTCGTTGTCCGCGCGCCAGGTGGAGCGGTGGTTGGCTACGGCAGTTTGTGGAATGAGCCGAGCCAACCCGGGCGCAGTTGTTATGTCGATCTGCTCAACGTCCACCC
>CASBQM010000458.1 GCA_949127645.1 Synechococcales cyanobacterium PMM_0036 | reverse complement strand
CCCCCAAGGCTGTTGGCTTCCCAAGAGCTGTCTGAGCTGATCAATTTCATGTCGATCGAAAAATTCCACAAAAGACTCAGTAGCATCAACTCGCCGATTCTGATAAAGACTCAGCATCCGGTCAATTAAATCAAACAACCGTTCACTAGAGCATTCTCGGTAGAGTTCCCGCCCCCATGCAAAATGATTATTTTCAGCAATTTGACTCCCAACATAGAGATCATAAATCTCGATCGCTCCAGTCGTCCCAATGAGCGTCACATCACCCGCATGATGCTGAGCGCAAGATTTTTCACAGCCGCTAAAGTGAATATTAAAAGGGCGATCGAGCTTCACCCGCCGCTCTAAATGATCCGCCAGCCTCAAAGCATGACTTTGAGTGTCGGTTGTCGAAAACTTGCAGCCTCTACCCGCACAGGCGACGATCGCCCCCCAAGCATGAGTTGCCGACCTAAGCAATCCCAGAGGCTCAAGACCTTGCTGCACTGACGCAATCTGCGAATCAGCAACGTTGGGAATCAGCAGATTTTGCCAGGGCGTGAGTCGCAGAGTGCCATCACCGTACCGAGCTGCGATCGCGCTCAATCCTCGTAGTTGATTCACTTCCAGCCGTCCAAGGGGAAGCGCAATGCCTATGTAGGAAAGCCTTGGCTGCCGTTGAGAATGGATGCCCAAATGCTTATTGGAGGGAGAGTAATCAAGTATCCCAAAGTTTTCTATTTTAGGAGACTTTAAAAGCCGCGCTGAAAGGTTTAGATCAGGGTTTTTATCATTAAGTAATCGCTTTTCCAAAGCCTGAAGCACGGCTGCAACGCCCCAATCCTGCAAGAATTCTCTAAAGCGAGGTTTAAGGCTGCGCGTATGGCGATCGCCGCGCTTTGGAACAAGACCCGCTCGTTGTACCGTGTAGTCAAGATATAGAGCCGACAATGCCGCTAGCACGGGTAAACTTTCCTCTGGTTTCAGCAAAATGCCTACATCCTGAGGGGGTTTCCCCCGATCGCCCAGGCTCAAATGCAGCCGAAAATAGACAGCTTCATCAAGCTTCACTGCCACTAGGCTAATGTCATTGGGGCGATCGCGTACCGAAACTGACTCACCGCCATCAAAACAGACGCTAAACTTTGCCGAAAGCAAGGCGAGTTCAGAATGCTGATTCAAATACTCATCCCATTGTGCAACCCAGGGGCGAGTATCAATCAATGCCTGAGCATCAATACCTGCCGTTGGACTCGCCATGATATTGCGCAAATGATCAGTATCTTGGGCAGCAGCTAGACTTGTTTTCTGAAGATGTGCCAACGTGGCGATCGATAATGCCTCAGCCGACCGAATTTGCAGATTGGCGCGATTGGTAATCTGGACAGCACCATAAAGACTGGCTAAATCGGCGATCGCTTCACATTGTTGTGCCGTGAGAATACCGCCCGGAGTGCGAATGCGCGATAATATTCCGTCTTGGGAAGGCGTGGCGTAAAATAAGCCAGGGCAGGCAGTTTCAGTCAACATCAACTCCTTCCCCGTGCGACGCAGGGAATAGGTAAGAAATCAAGAGGGCGGCACCTATATGACACCGCCAGAGTCGGCATTCTGACTGGAGCTTAGCCCATGAATTGACCCATGACTCAGCTCATTACAGTTGCGGCACAGTACCGGAATCGCACCGGACTTTCCCGACCCTAAGCCTGACTAACTTAGCATGGTCAGGGAGTGAAAATGTCGGATGGCGAATCTTTCTTAAACATGGGCTTAGATGTGGGCTTAGATGTGGGTTTAGATATGGGCTTAGATGTGGGCTTAGATGCGGGCTTAGATGTGGGTTTAGATATGAGCATGGCTCAGAAATGGCTATCGATCGTGGGAATTGGCGAAGATGGATTGCCGGGATTAAGTCCGATCGCCCGTTCTCTCGTTCATGGCGCTGAGGTGGTGGCGGGAGGCGATCGTCACCTAGCAATGCTGCCACCCGACGATCGCCCTCGCCTGATCTGGACATCTCCCATAAGCGCCTCCATTGAGGAAATTCTGCGGCGGCGCGGTCAGTCTGTCTGCGTTTTGGCAAGCGGCGATCCTATGTGCTATGGCATTGGCATGACGCTAACTCGGCGCGTCCCGATCGCTGAAATCACGATCATTCCTGCTCCTTCTGCCTTTAGCCTCGCCTGTGCCCGGTTGGGCTGGTCGCTTACTGAAGTGGAAACGCTGAGTCTGTGCGGTCGTTCACCGAATCTGCTGCACCCCTATCTCTATTCCCAAGCAAAACTTCTGATTTTGAGTGAAGGCAAACACACCCCGGCGATCGTGGCAAAACTGCTGACTCAGCGCGGTTTTGGTGACAGCCGCATCACCGTGCTAGAACGACTAGGCGGAGTGCATGAACGACAGCTTACGGGCACTGCTGCCACTTGGGCTGCCACTTGGTCTGTCACTTGGTCAGAGGATAATCTGGCAGATCTAAACACGATCGCCGTAGAATGCGCCTCTAATATTCCGTCTCATCTCTCGCTGCCGCGTCTCCCCGGACTTCCCGATGCGGCTTACCATCACGACGGACAGCTTACTAAACGCGAGGTTCGGGCTGTCACTCTGTCGGCGTTGGCTCCTCTACCGGGAGAGCTACTGTGGGATGTGGGTGCGGGCTGCGGCTCGATCGCCATTGAATGGATGCGTAGCCATCCTCGCTGTCGGGCGATCGCCATTGAGAAATCCCGCACGCAATATATCGCCGATAATGCTGCTGCGCTGGGCACACCCAATCTGCAAATCGTTGAGGGAATGGCTCCGATCGCTCTTCAAAATCTGCCTGCTCCAGATACTATCTTTATCGGCGGCGGCGTGACTAACCTAGGGCTGCTAGAAGCTTGCTGGAATGCCTTAAGATCGGGCGGAAAACTGGTTGCTAACGTGGTGACGCTGGAAGGAGAGCGTATCCTGTTTGAATGG
>CASBQM010000457.1 GCA_949127645.1 Synechococcales cyanobacterium PMM_0036 | reverse complement strand
TCACTAGCGCGATCGCCATTGCCGAAAGCATTCCTTCAGGCACGGGGGCATACCGTCCTGCCCAGAAAGATATTCAGGCTTGGCGACAGCAGCTCCGCCGCTAATCTAGTTAATCTACAGCCTTGTGGCTTGGCAAATTGCTTGACATCTCTAACGCCAGTCCGTTTGCGCCCGGTCTAACACATATTCTGCGACGGTCTGAATTTCCTCTGAGGTCAGGCGATCGCGGTATGCCGACATATTATTTTTGCCGTTAGTGACAAGGGTAGCGATCGCTTCTAGAGAATCCATCTGGTTCTTCTGAAGTGCCTTCAGCTTCAAGTTTTTGCCTCGCCGCACGATGTTGCCGCCATTGGCATGACATCCAGCACAGTGAATTTCAAATACTTTTGCGCCAGCCAGCTCAGAAGCGCCGACGATTGGAGTGGCGGTTGCGGGAGCGATCGGCATCATGAACAGAACGATCGTTAACAAAAAGGCGATAATTTTCACTAATTTTCACTAATTTTTTAACTTAACTTCCAAAACTGTTGGGCAGAGAATCGGGTGTACGGGTAGCACACAGCAAGCCAAAGCGGATTAGACCTCGACGGTAGCCCTGCTGCATTAGACCCAGCGAAAGCGCGGCTTGAATGGTAGTCCAGCCAGAACCGAGCAAGCCCAATACGGCGGCGGGTGTAATGGCAGAATCAATGACGACATCCCAAAAAGGCGCAACGGCAGCAGACCAATCGGCGGAGCGAAGGTTCTGAAACCCTTCTGCTTGAGCGATCGCCTCATATTCTGGCAAAGAAATCACGTAGGGCAAGCAATAGACCTGGTAGATTTTCTCTAAAAGCTTTTGCTCATCTGAATCCAAAGGCGGATAGGGAGGCGCGATCGGACGATGGCACCAGGTGACAAAAATAAACTTACCGCCCGGTTTTAGCACCCGGTAGCACTCCTGCAAAAACTTCTGCTTGTTGGGCATATGTTCGCCGCTCTCCAGCGACCACACCAAGTCAAACGACTGATCGGCAAACGGCATCTCCAGAGCATCAGCCACCTGAAAGACCGTGCGAGCGGCTAGACCAGCGGCTTGGGCACGAGCGATCGCCCGATTTGCCTGTACCGGACTCAGCGTAATGCCCGTTGCCGCAGCGTCATATTTCTGAGCCAGATACAGCGAACTGCCGCCAATCCCACAGCCCACGTCTAAGATTCGAGTAGGTTTCTGGACATCCGCCCATTTCAACAGTTCTTCGATCAAGTCAATTTGCGCCTGCCGTCGTTCTTTGCGATCGGTTCCATCCGCGCCGTAGTAACCATGGTGCATATGTTCGCCCCAGATCTGCTCCCACAGACCCGAAGATGCGTCATAGAACTGCTGAATTTGCTGTTGAATCGGCATAGGTAAGAATAGTGCGTAGCTTTTTGCTTAGTTTACGACGTGCCCTGCCTCTAGTTTATGAATCCTTCAGAGTAAAGCCCCCAGCTCAGTCAGATCCCCGATCTGCCCACCCATGCGAAAAGTTTGACCTACCGTTAGCCCACTCACATTGACGGGAACAACTAAAGAGAGAAATTCCTGACTGGACAGAGCTAAGGGCAAGACCGTGTTGAAAACTTATCAAACGACCCATCTGCCTTCTAAGGATCAGCTCACTCCAAGTAGCCCTCCGAGTAGCCCTAAAAGCAAATCTAAAAGTAAATCTAAGAATAAATCTAAGAATAAATCTAAGAATAAATCTAAAAGCAAATCTAAGCGCCAGATCGCCAGTGCCCAACCGCCTCCAAGCTTAAAAGAGCGAATGGCAGAAAAGCGAAAACGCGATCGCATCCGCAAAGAAATCATTAGCTTTTCGGTCAGCGCCTTCTGCTGCGGCTGCCTCATCGGCACACTAGCGGGTCTCATGGGCGGCATCAAAATTGCGATCGCCACCACATTCGGCACCGTGATTTTGGCGCTTGCCTGCAAATATCCTCGCTTTGCCATGTGGGCATTTCTGATCTACGTCCCCTTTGGCGGCACCATCACCTACGCGATCGGCAACAGTCCCCTCCTGCAATTGGCAAAAGACGGGCTATACATTCCAGCGCTCATGGGCGTGATGCAGCACTGTAGACGCGATCGCCTTCCCTTCCTCATCCCCAGACAAATTCTGCCCTCCCTAACGGCTTTACTGATACTGTGCGGCATGACGCTGCTGGTGATCAACGGCTATCAGCAATTTTTTGGCAAAGGCGGAGAACAACCGATCGCCATGGGTATCTTGGGACTCAAGGTCATGCTGGGCTATCTGCCGCTGATGTCCTGCGCTTACTATCTACTGCGTACCAAACAGGAATTTTACTTCCTGATGCGCCTGACGCTGGTTCTCATCATCATTTGCTGTGCGTTAGCCATGGTGCAATACCTGATGTTGCTCACCGGAAAATGTGCTGGAACCCGCCTTGCTACAGGCAACAGTCTATTCAAAGCCTCTCTCGAAGCCCGCTGTTTCGTGGGTGGAGCATTACTCTACAGTCCGCAGGAGGGGGTAATTCGACTGCCCGGAACCTTTGTTGCCCCCTGGCAGTGGGGCTGGTTTTTGATTGCCAGCAGCTTTCTGGCGTTTCCTTCTGCCTTCAACGAACCCAAACCCCTCTGGCGAGTTCTAGGGCTAGTAGCGCTGGGCAGCGTTTTTGTCATGGCAGTGGTTTCGGGACAGCGGATCGCTCTGGCATTAGTGCCCATCATCATTGCACTGCTGCTACTCGTGACGGGACAAGTTTCTAACCTGAAACGGTTTATCCCGATCGCCGCCCTATTAGCATTCGTCCTCAGCATTGCCGCTCTGCAAAACCCGGCAACCGTACAGGAGCGCATCGACAGCTTTGTGAGTCGCTGGAATGCCGCCCCGCCCTACGAATTCATTTTTGGGC
>CASBQM010000456.1 GCA_949127645.1 Synechococcales cyanobacterium PMM_0036 | reverse complement strand
CATTAATGAATCGGAATGAGCGAAGCAAATTAAAGACATTTTAACAGCACCAGAGTAGGTTAGAAATCCTTCCGCTCTGCAGATAGCGGTAGCTACATAATGTTCATATACAAGTATAAGGGGACGTATCCTCTTCAGCATTCTGTATATGTTAGCGGACCGCACTAACTTGCTTGTTACGCGCGTAAAACTAGAAACAGTTCAATCCCCGATCTGGAACGACCTCCACGACCCCAGGCCCCATTTAGTATCACCAGTTTAAGTTAACGCAATCTTTATCGGATTATCCAGTCTCCTGTTACACGTCGCTTTGAATTAAAACCCCAAAATAAGCAAATGAAATTGTGCATCATGCAGGGACACACAATTGCAGCTGTCTTTTGTTTTCATCGCTGTACAGTTTAGTACGTTTATACGTGTACATGCTACAGTATATTGTACGGTACATCTTGATCTGTTTATATGTTCGAGGACTAGTTTGGGTGCAGATTAATATCTCGCCTAAGTTCATACACATATTTGGGCTCTTCACCAATTTCACCTCCAGACATGCCTTTCCGGTCCGTTCGGCTACGATGTCTAATAACTAACAGGAGTTGCATTGGCGGACAGTGGTTGTGGTTCATATGTGGTATCTGCTGATATTGTACGTCCTGCCTGTCTGTTGGTCCATACAGGGCAACTGGGCGTGACACTTGCCATGCTACAGTACAGTGACTACGGTCTATACAGTAGTATCTACTCTCAATCGGAATGACGACGGCAAGACAAGAGATCCATCCCATGCGCATGCCACCTCATGCCTCAATTGAGATATCTTGACCCACCGCGGATCTTCATCTTCACTTGCTGTCTCTGGTCTTGCATTGAATGGATACTTTAAAACACATCATCTGCACTGTATAGCTGTACTGGGGATCACACCATACCACCATAATGTTGCACTTGGACACTTTTTTAAGAGTCTCATGCGCGTCTTTTGCCGCTCTTTTGGTGATTTTGAGATGAGGGGGATCGTAGAGTGTGGCAGCTAGTGCAACCCTATGGCATAGATGTGTAATGTGTGTAATGGGCTGTACTGTAGTTTTAAGTTGTAATTATAACGCCCCGCCACCTGATCATGAGCGAGAGCAGACTGTCGTGCCACTTTAGCGGCGGACAGCGTGGCGACTGGCGAGTGGCGACCCGACCCGACCCGCTGACTCTCGACCACCTCGCCAACATGGCTCCTCTCGCGATCGCGTCAGGAGAGGACTCTCTTGACATCAAGGCCACGCCACATACCTTTTTCATACTAGTTTCATTGTCCGACACGTTTCATCACCCGCGATCAGCCTATAAAAAGCTATGCATACCGCTTTAATCCTCATTGCAGCCGCGTTACACAACAATCATGTCGAATCAAGGCCTACGTCCCATCAAATTAATAAGTGTCCACTGTCCACACTTGAATCACGGAGTAATAATAGGATAGATCCAGTCGCAATCCGGCTTTTCAGTTGATCCGTACATTGATTGATTGATTGATGAGATTGTGTTTTGCTGGCGTTCTCAGTTGTATGAAAGGCCATTGCGGAAACTGCTCTGTACCGGGCCAAGTACAATTGATTTAAAAGTAGGCTACATCGGTCTATTATTAAAGTGGTAGAAGAAAGGAAAGGCAAAAGACGTGCATCATGCGTGGTGGATGTTATTTTTTCCGTTTGTCGGGCATTGTTGCTTGTGGCGTGTGTGGTTTATGTTCGTTTGACGAACGAGAGACGCTTCTGCGGTTCCAATCCTGTACATTGTACAATGTACAATTGTACATGCATGTTTGGTCAGCCTGGTGTGGCAGACGGTCTTTGTCTGTCTTTTAAAAAGAGTAATGTGCTCGATCGACGGAGGTAAACAGTAATAATATAATAATAACTCAATATGTTCTTTGTCGAGGGACGCGTTGTAGTTTGCATTTTTCACCCTTCTGTGGTGGCTCCTTAATATTATATATAGATTATTATAGCTGTGTAGTGGCAGTGGGAAATGGCGTTTCCATTTAAAAGGCGATTATTATTATCACTAGCAAATAACTGCTTTTCAAGTAGTAGAGTGACGTGAGACATGTGACAGGTCGGACACGTTTATTTATTATGATGATTATCATACGGACACTGTGCTATAGCTAGAGCTGTTATGAGCTTGACGCGTTTTAAGTTATGCCAAATGGTTTGAAGATGTCGGCCGTCGTCCAAGACAAGGTTGTCTCCTCATGTTTAAGTAAACAAAGTCCGAGAGTCGATCCTGATTGAATCAGCCCCTCTCTCGAATCGGGTCTTGATCGCATTTGTCAAGTATTGACTGAATAACCAACCGCTGCCGTTAGACTGATCACGGATCGTTTACACATACTCGCTAGCCATAGCTGGATAAAAAAAGTAGCAGTACGAGATGGGAACCTGGGATAGGAAGAAGGTTAATCTAAGCGCCAGACATGCTAATATGATCGAGAGTAGTTGCATGACTGCATGATTACAATTTGCATTGTAAACATGAACAAGTCAGCTTGCACTTTTAACGACAAATGTATTCTTGATTGATCGATTGATTGAATCTGCCTATATTCCTACGTGCCTTTGATTGCAGAGAACCACAGCT
>CASBQM010000455.1 GCA_949127645.1 Synechococcales cyanobacterium PMM_0036 | reverse complement strand
GCAAACATACTGGCGATCGCTTGGGGTGGATCGATTGTGCCATGACCACCCGCTACTTGCCACATCCCGTTTAAGATGCGGCAAATTGTGAGATCAGAGGTGAATTTTAGTTTGCTAGATTCCGGTAGGCTCATGTTGCGACTTGCAATATATCTAGAAGGGCATTTCTAATGCAGAATTATTAAAGCTTAGGCAAACAAACTTAACGAACCTCTTAGTACAATTGCCCAAAGGCTGGACTACTCTAAATGATTGACTCAAGTGAACGCTTGACCCAAAATGCTTGACCCAAGCTCATTAAAAAGCTGTAACCTCTGACGTTTTACAGAGCATGGCTTCACTATAAGCTGTGTATTGAGCGATCGAAATGGTGAGCAAATCGAGAAGCCGGATCGAAATTCTGCGAGGAAATTGAAATTAAGTCTCCGCTACCTATGATGAATCGACAGATCAAAAATTTAGGAAAAAGCTTAGCGCTGTTAGTCGGCATTGCCTTATCTGGGCTGGTTGTTTTAGAAGCAACCCAGCAGGGGGTCAGAGCCGTTGACCTGTCTTTAGCCCACTCGCCGCGATCGCCGCAGATCCCATCTTCTATCCAGCCCAAGAAAGAAGCGATCGACCCAGCCATTAGCTTCAGCGTTAATGCTTCCAGCGTCAAGGCTCCCCATACTAAAACCTCGGCATTGAGTGCGGGCAAAGCGAACGATCCGCAGCAGCCGATCTCTCAAATTTCTTCCACCCAGGTTGCAGCCTCCGTCAATGCCTGGAATGGTGCTTCTTTCCCCGTCGAGGGTTTTCAGGCATACACTTCGCCCTTTGGCTACCGACAATCTCCTAGCGGCGGCTATAGCCAGGAATTTCACTACGGGCTAGACATGGCGGCTCCCGAAGGCAGCTATGTGCGCAACTGGTGGGGGGGCAAAGTGGTAGAAGTTACGGATAATACCAATTGCGGTACTTCAGTCGTCGTGGAATCGGGCAACTGGACGCACATCTATTGCCACATGGAAGGGCAGGTCGAGACAGATAGTCGGGGACGCTTCATGATCGATCGTGAGGGAGGTCTCCAAATCTATGAAGGTCAGCAAGTGGTCGCAGGTGCAAGGATTGGGCGAGTGGGCATGACTGGGCGGACGACGGGTCCCCATCTCCACTGGGGCTTAAAGTATGACGGCAATTGGGTCGATCCTGCTTATGTGCTGCAAGCCATGTATTCAGGTCAACAAGCCACGGCTCAAGCAGCGAGCGATCGCGTTCAATAAGCATATTAGTCAGTCAGTGGGCACGCCAGCCCAAAATATTGCACTACACGGCATCGCACTACACCGATCGCATTACACCAGAGGCAATAAAATCTCAAACTCAGTGCCGCTCTGCGTTTCTAGAGGTTCAATGCCTGAATTGCTAGCGGAGCCTTGAGGCAGTGCTTCTGAGCTTGCTTCTGAACGTAAAGAGCGAAAGTTCAATTTGCCGCCATGTTTTGCCGTAACAATTTGATAGCTTACCCCCAAGCTCGTCTCCTTGGCAGCCCTCTGTTCCGTAGAAAAAGACGCTAAAATTTCCTCTCTTTCCTCTGCCGAAACCCCTGATCCGTTATCGGCAATCCGAATCGACACCCAACGCTCATGGGCTTCGTCTTGGCTATTGGCATGGGTAACAACTTGTGTGGTGATGACAATGCGGGCTTTAGACCATGACACAGATGGCTGACCCAACTCTAGAGCGATGCCCTGTCTGACCGATCGATTGAGCAAAGCATCCACGGCATTCGTGAGAATGTTGATGAACACCTGATTGAGCTGTCCTGCGTAGCAGGCGATCGGCGGCAGATGCCCGTAGTCACGAACGATCTCAATCTCCCCACTCAGACGGCTTTTGAGCAACAGTAAAATGCTGTCTAGGCATTCATGCAGATTGGTGGGCTTGGGGTAAATCTCGTCAAGGTGGCAAAAGTTTTGTAGGCTAACTGAGAGCTTTTTGAGGCGATCGGCTCCCGTTCTCATGCTAATCAGAGTTTGGGGCAAGTCCTGCCGCAGGTAATCTAGCTCAATGTCTTCCTGGAGTTGCGCGATCGCTGCCGGAACGTTAGAAAAGTGCTGTTCATAGGCTTCTAGAAGCGTCAAGAGCTGGCTTGTATAGTGGGTAATATGTACTAGGTTGCCCCAGATAAAGCCGACCGGATCAAGAATCTCATGGGCAACACCATCCACCAATCGCCCTAAACTCGCCATTTTTTCGGTCTGGATCATCTGCACTTGGGCGCGCTCATAGCGAACCTGTGTTTCTAAACCGCGAATTTGCCAGTAGGCAATGTTGAGTTCATGGACATCTAGCAATTGATAAGTCTGAAGATCGTGACTCTGAACGACAATCGGCTCATTTCGCTCTTGGGGCGATCGCCGTAACGCCATCTGCGCTGCCACCACGATCGATGTTGTGATGGGCAATATTAGGCTGCTGCTGCGGGTGTAGCTATAGAGAACTGAAAGCGGCTGAGGCAAAAACGCCATGCCCTGAGGACGAATCAAAAACTCCAGTAGGCGCTGTCGAGAAATTATGCCTAGGAAGCGATCGTCCTCCCACAAAATAGCTCCGGGCAGTGCAGGATGGCGATCGAATACTTGCGCCAAGGCTTTGCCCGGAGTTTCGGCTGAAACTTGGAAGTGGTGTAGCGGTAACTCTGCCAGAGTTGACTCTAGCGAAAGCCCTTGAGAGTGCGTCCCAAGGTGAGACTCTCTCTGAGCCTTGCTGGACGGCTGATAGACAGGCATCACCAAGTTGGAATTCTGAGCGTCAGCCTGAGTGTTGGAGTAAAAAATAGTCATGAATCGACCTACTGTGATTCAGAACAGCGGAATTAGCTCAGCAAGATCTAGTCAAACAAAATACTTGGCTTCGTTATGCCATTTGTGTCGCTTCTTTATGCCTTAGAGTGCCCAACGATCGCTTCTTCTCGACAATTCTGGAAATTTGTGTGAAGGATTTCTACAGTTAACTGGGTATATTCCCTTCATGAGCGTTTGATGAATTAAGCTTTTGGGCAGGTGACTCGAAGCTACGCCAAAAGTAGAGGCGTTGTAGGAAAAAGTGCGTTCATAACGCTACTGGTAGCGCTATCATTCACTGTAAGAAAATTACGTTTTTGAAGTCAAATTTCACGAAGCCTTATCTAGGTTCACACCGCCTCCTAAATTCCCTTACCTGTAAGAGCGTTGACCATGACTGCTGCGACTGCTTCTACCCTGATTTTTGTTGACGCTACAGTCGATGACTATCAGAGCCTCATCGAAGGTGCTGATCCGACCGCCAAAATTGTTGTTCTTGACCCCAGTCACGACGGCATTCAGCAAATTAGCGAGGTGCTAGGGGGCGATCGCAGTATCATCGATCTTCAGCTCGCCAACTCTCAGCCCGCCAATTCTCAGCTTACCAGTCTACATATTGTCAGCCACGGCAGCGAGGGCAGCTTGCGTCTGGGGTCAACACAGCTAGATTCGAGCAGCCTGGGACAGTATGCAGCGCAAATTCAGCAGTGGCGAGAGTGTCTGGCTAAAGCCGATATTTTGCTCTATGGATGCAATGTTGCCTCTACAGAAAGGGGTAAAGCCTTCGTGCGACAGATTAGCCACCTTACGGGAGCAGAAGTCGCTGCATCCGAAAGCTTGACGGGCAGCGTCGAACAAGGCGGCAATTGGGATCTAGCGTTTACGACGGGTCATGTAAAATTAGCGGTCGCCTTTCAACCCGAAACGCTAGAAGCCTATAGTGGCGTATTAAACACCTTCAACGTCAGTAACTACACTCAGCTCAAGGATGCCATTAGCGCCTCCCAGACCACGCCCGAAGACGACGTGATTAACCTTACGGGCAATGTTAACCTGACGGCTGATTTGCCTGATATCACCACCAACATTACCTTTGTTGGCAATAGCTACACGGTTAGCGGCAGCAATACCTATCGCCCGTTTACCGTCAGCAGCGGCACAGTAGTTTTCTCTAATCTCACGATCGCCAACGGTAGAGCAACGGGCGCTCCTGGAATCCCTGGCACCACTCAGGCGGGAGGCGATGGCGGCTTTGGTCGAGGCGGCGGCTTGCTGATCAATGGCGGCAGCGTTTCGCTCGTCAACACCAGTTTTCAAAGTAATCAGGCGATCGGCGGACAGGGCGGCAATAGCCTCAGCGGCAGTGGCGGCATCGGCGGCAGCGGACAGGGCGGCGCGATTTACGTCAGCGCTGGAACTCTGCGCATCAGCACCACCAGCTTCAATAGCAACTCTGCACTCGCAGGCTCAGGCGGCACCGGAGCCACCAACGGCATTCAGGGGCAAGGCAAAGGCGGCGCGCTTTTTGTCAACGCTGGCGCAACGGTCATTTCCGAACGTACGCCTGCTTTTAACGGCAATACGGCTACTAGCGCTCTGGCGATCGATACAGACAATGCCAACCTATTTGGCACGGTAACGGTGGTGATTCCGCCCACTATTACCGCACTCAATCGCGCTCAGCCCGAACTCACAGCCGCCACCAACGTCAGCTATACAGCGGTCTTTGATCAAGATGTGACGGGGGTGGATGCTGCTGACTTTACGCTCCAGCCTACCGGAAGCATTGCAGGAGCAGGAATTGTCTCAGTTGCACCCGTCAGCGCCAGCACCTACACAGTCGTGGTGAATACCGGCACGGGGCAAGGCACCCTCAGGCTAAATCTGGTTGATGATGACACGATCAAGAATGCGGCAGGGGCACCTCTAGGATCAACGGGTCTCGGCAATGGCGACCTGCCGGGACAATCTTATACGATCGACAAAACGCCGCCTAAGGTGTTTTCCATTGCTCGCAAGGGCAGCAATCCCACGGCGGCAGCAGCGCTTACCTACACTGTGATCTTCGATCAGGATGTCGTAGGAGTCGATGTCGCCGATTTTGCCTTAGCGGTTTCTGCCACCCCGCCTGGAGGCACCATTACCGGAGCCAGCATTACCTCTGTCACACCTGTCAATTCCAAAACGTTTGATGTAGTCGTTAACTCAGGCACAGGCAACGGCGATCTGGCGCTGAACCTGGTGGATAATGACTCGATCGCCAATACCTTAGGCGTGGTGCTAGGCGGAACCGGAGCGGCTAACGGTAACTTTGTTGGACAGGCTTACACCATTAATAAAACGCCGCCTTCTGTTTCCTCGATCGTTCTGGCTAGTCCTAATCCCACAAAGGCAGGTACGGCACAATACACCGTTACCTTTAGCCAGAGCGTTACCGGGGTAGACACTGCCGACTTCACCCTAACTGCGGTAGGGGTGACGGGAGCCAATATTGTCTCTGTTCAGGCTGTAGCTCCTTCAAATACCAGTACCTACACTGTCACCGTCAACACAGGCACAGGCGATGGCAGCTTGGGGCTAAATCTGGCAGACAACGACACGATCGCCAATAGTTTGGGCGTAGTGCTGGGGGGCGCAGGTTCAGGAAACGGTAACTTCACCGGGCAAGCCTACACGTTGATCAAGAGCAGTCCGGTAGTGTCCTCGATCGCCCTAGTCAACCCTAGCCCAACGGCTTCCAGTACCGTAAATTATGCCGTCACCTTCAATCAGGATGTGACTGGAGTAGATGCCGCCGACTTTGCCCTAACGGCATCGGGCATTACGGGGGCAGGCATTGCCAGCGTGACAGGCAGCGGCAAAACCTATACCGTTGCGGTCGCCACAGGCAGCGGCAGCGGATCTTTGGGCTTAAGTTTGGTAGATAACGACTCGATCGCCAACGGAGTCAGTACGCCTCTGGGCGGTGCAGGATCGGGCAACGGCAATTTTGTCGGGCAAACCTATACGGTCAATAAAGTTCCGCCGCGCGTCAGCTCCATCAGCCGATTAGATACCAATCCCAGTAACGCCGCTACCGTCAACTTTGCCGTCATCTTTAACGAAAATGTGATCCAGGTGGATACAAACGACTTTGCCTTAACGGCACAGGGTGTTTC
>CASBQM010000454.1 GCA_949127645.1 Synechococcales cyanobacterium PMM_0036 | reverse complement strand
GAACATTTACTTTTAGCTTGGATTTTGCCCATGAGACAGAGGACATCAGACAGCTAGTAGAAAATGTGGCTCATATTCAAGAAATCACCAGCCGGACTTTAGCTCCTCCTTATCTTCAAGTCAGGATTGGATTATCCACTATATTCCCAGTCGTTTGTACAAGTTTTGAGCCAAAATATGATTCACCTTTACCATTCAACAAAGGATTTAGACACGCTACGGTAAATTTGACCTTAAAATTAATCGGAGGCAAAGGGTCTATCCATCAGTTAGGTCCACCCCTTGCTTCAACTCCTTTGAGTGATTATGGTCATAACACTTCTGTCGCAGAGCAAAACATACGAGGTAGCATTGGCGCTGCTCAAGCGTTACTCATTCCATGCTTAGGTCAATCTGGCAGTGATGAAATAACTAATTTAATCAAAAATAATCAACTAAGTGATGTTGCTGCAATATTAAAACTTTCGCCTAAAGCGTTTGTGGAAATGGCGATCGCAGGGATAGACCCAAAAGTCTTAAAATATCCAGCGATTCAGGTAAAGCTGAGTAGCGACTTAGCTTTGGTTATGGCTCAAAACGAACCTGGCATTAGCACCAATAATTTTAAGGCATTGGCTGATGCCTTAATCTCTGGAGATCCGTCCCATTTGCCCAGCAATCTCACGACGACATTTTCTGTAACTGAAAGCGATGGAACGACTAATACAACGACGCAACAAAGTATATATAGCTTAACTTCAAGAGACTATGGTGTTATTCTAGCTGCGATTCAATCCCAAAAACTCAATCCTACAGATCCTATTTTTGATTCAAAAAATGTTTCGGGTAGCAGTGCAACAGCGTTAAAGCGTTTAAATAATATAGGTTCTTGTGGACTTTCTTTGCGGGTAAATGGCTCACCGACAGTAGGAAATGTTACGGAGTCAGAAGCAAATCTTTTAAGTACCATAAATAATACGGTGAACGATTCATCCATTTCTGACAAGCAATTAGCCTTATTTTTTGGGTTAGCACCTAATACGCCCAAAACGGTTATTGATAAGATTAGAAATTCTGGACCATATACAGATAAAAATCAATTCATTGCAAATGCTTCTAATGGACAATCTGGCTATACTGGTTATACTTTGTGGAGTGGGTTTGACAAAGTAGAAAGTAACGCCATGAGTGCGGCTAATGCTTTACTCAATAAACCAGGGGTAACAGACAATGATATAAAAAAAGCTTTTAACCTGAACAGTGATACCGAAGCGAGCGCGATTAAAGGACAAAGTTTTAACAGCAAAGCAGACTTATTACTAGCTCTAGCTAGTGCAAACAGCGGTGGGTCTTCAACCGATGCAAATAAATATTGGTTAGCTTTTAAGAAAGGAGTAGTCTTACCCGGACCATGAACTCTCAAGAATTAAATTTAAAACTTTTTCAGAAAATGATGTCTGATCTGGACATCATGATAAAAGAAGAAGCCCAGACTGAGGAATTTCAGACTGAGGAATTTCAGGCTGGACTTAAATCTTATGCCGCTGAGTGGTTGAAGGAACAAGCAACTATTCTTCGGGATGAATCAGGGCGATTTGCTAGCCATGCATCGGGTCAAGCACAGAAAGCTGTGGCTAATGCTAAAGTTTTGGAAGACTTGAGCAATATTATTCACGACCCTATCCACAAGTTCAGAGCTTTAAGATTTGCTAAAGATCCTAAATCGATCGCTGACTTGAGCGATCGGGAAATGGTTGATCTACTTAGAACATTCAGCAAGAACGTAGATAAAGAATTTTTACCAGAAATAATTAAAGGGAGATCTAGTCAAGACCGCAAGAAAAGGTTGGATCTATTGCTCAACAAGATAGATGATCGCATAAAAGAGCCTGCGGGTGCCATAAAATCTCGCAATGTAGAGAAAGAAATTCTGGAAGGGATGAAAGCACATCTTATAGATTTCTTTGAAAACTTAGAATCCCACATAGCTACAAAGAATGAAAACTCTTTAGCCAAGGTAGCTAGAACGGTAAAAGATCTTGATGGTATTGCGCTAGTGAAGCAATTGCCTACTTTACTGGCTCATCACAGTCAGTCATTTGCAAAAAAGATATCTGACCTATGGAGTGAACTTAACGGCCAGTTGTCTAGAAGTGTGATTATGGTCATGGATTCAACCCGTCAAGGAGTTGAAGACTTTGTAAAACCTATAAATAATATGGTGAGACAGGGCGTAAAAGATCGCTCCGATCGTTTAACAAATTACCTCACCAAAGCAAAAATAAATAAAAAATTTGGTTGGGTCACGAAAAAGACTAAGCCTATTGAGACTCCAGAGTTTATGTATGGTATGGCTAGACAGGATAAAGCTACTGCAATGCCCCCAGTTATGCGTAAAGAAATAAGCGATTTATACAAAGAACACCTTTTTAATAGCACCAGTTCATTGGACTCGTTGCAAAAATATCAGCGATTTATGGCGATCGTAAAGAATGACGGTAACATCGTAGCCGATACGTCCATGATTAAGAAATTGTTGGCTGACAATGTTATAGCCTTAGATGTTGTTGAAAGTACGCCAATTAACGATTTGGTAGAACAGGTCAATCGGGGCAATGCAGTTGAGGAGCTGAGAACCTTTGCACATCAAGAATCTTGGGAAGCGGAGGGAGATTATACAAAAAGTATGGTTAGAGAAACTGTGGTGCAGCCGAAAAAGTTTGAAATCTTCCCAAAGACTAAGGTAATTATACCGTTGCCTGGGATACAAAAAATTCATTTAGAATTTAATGAAAGAATTGGAATTCTCAAATTAAGCTTGCCGACAATTAGATTGAAAGAATTCAAGTGGCGGGTGCCAGCGCCTCGGTATCGAAAAGTTATGTTAAGAACTATTCCCGACACCGTCAAAGAACAAATGGCTCCTCACGATTTAGACTATTTAGTGGGTATGATGAACGCTGTAACTGAGTATATCTATAATAAAAAGAATGCTGTAAATTTAATGATCGATTCAGGAGCTTATGCAGATAAAGCAGAAAAAGATAAGCTAGTCTGTGAATTAATTGACCTATCAGCAAAGCTTGAAGATTTACTTCAGCCGATCGCTAAAGACTTGAGAGCCGAAAAAGAAGCATTTCATTACACCACAGATGCGAATGCTTTAGGTAGAGAATCTTGGAAAAGATCAACCACTGGCAAGCCAGTGAATAGCCCTATTAAGGATGTCATTATTGATATGCAGTCCAAAGAACCTCAGTTTGCGATACAAAGGCAAGATGGATATCTTACTTTGACAGCAGGAGGGCTAAGGGGTGGCGGAGGTAAGGAATCTCAGGTACAAAAGGCCTTGAAAAAAGACTGGCACCCACCAAAGAATCTTGAGCCTGACGTTCCAACTATGAATCCAGAAGAAAAAATCAACTTTGTCTCGTGGCGGGTTAAGGATATACCAGACAATGAAAAAAAGATCCGAGCATTGGGAGTTAAGCTTCTTGAAGAATTTAAGCATTCTGTTGATGAGCCGTTATCCCACATACCAACAGAGGGCAGCCTTGAACACGAAATTGCCGCTAAGATGAACGATCGAGGTGGCTTAAACGATATCCTTGATAACATTAACACTGACGGAAGCACCGGAAATTCAGGAGTCTTGTCTAATCCCGCTCCGTTGGAGAAAAAGAAAGTAACGAATCCTTTGACAAGAAAAGAGCTAGAAGATAGGGATAAAGATAAGGCTTGGCTAGCAAATAATATTAAAGAACTTAGGAAAAATGATAGGACAATCCGAAAAGTAACGTTTTACAAGGATAAAAAACCCATTAATAGAATTGAGCAAAAGGAAAAAGTTGATGAAATGATCGATCTTGTACGGAATCACGAACTTCCTAAAGGTGAAGGAATTCATTTTTATATGGGCACTGGGGTTGATTATCCTAAGAAAGGGGAGGTCAAACCAGCTTTGGCAATAGTTGATTTCTTCGGCAAACCATTATTCGGGCGTTTGCTAGATCCGCCAAAGAATCCTAAACCCGGAAAAGGACCAAAACCCTGGATTATTAAAATGTGAGCTAATGCATGGGTGGGAATCTGGCGACATTAGCCACATGAGGAACATGAACATATTGCCCAACCGATACAGATAAAGATTGGTCAATCTTAGCTAAAAATATAGTACCGTTCAAGACTGATGCAGCTATAGCGACACAGCCTTGTTCTAAGATCTCCCATTCAGTCCACACATTCTGGAAAAAAGTACACACCATTAATTGCATATTTTTAATGGCGAACAGGTAAAATGCCTCATCAATGCTAACTAAAGCTGGAGGAGCATAGAGATTTGCATCTAGCCTATACCAATATTCACTCCATATATCGTCGTCCGAAAGCTTGTAATATAAGGCTTTATCCGTCCCAATCCCAATAACCATGACTGTTCCCGTTTGGGTGACAGTCATTATTGGAGAAGAAATAATCGCTCCTCCAATATTTTTATTCCAAAACACGGTCTTATTTTCTAGGCTAAATACACCAAACACAACTTCTTTAAGTGAGTTTGTCTTGGCTAACAATATTTGTCCTTCTTGCGAATAAGCCCCGATCGCTACGCAGTCTTGGTCTATCTGTATGAAGTCGATCGCACCCGTTACCGTGTCAAAAGACCAATAATTTAAAACGTTTTTAGTGATCACAAAGAAGAGAAGATTGCTGCCAAGGATCAATGCAGCCAAACCATCATATGTCCCTGGCATCTGGCTCCAAGGTTGCCACTTGTCTTGTCTTGTGGTCGAATACAGCACTTGTTTATTTGACAGGCAGGCAACAAATACTTCTTCTGGTTGCCAGCCTAAATATACAGAGGAAGCCAACGCTTCATTGACTGTCCCCCAAAGTATATTATCAGATCTGGAATTTAGCTGTGTGCTGAAAAACTTGGGAGCAAAAGTAATCGCACTTACGCCCCAGAATGGATACATTTCTAACTTGCAGTATCTCATCCTTATTCTAAAGAAACCCTTTTCTCCCCAGTCCGTACCCCAAGAATTCTTGCAAATCCAATAGTCATCTAGCTCTGAATATCCCACGACGATGACTGCTTGAGTCCCAAGTATTGGGGTCATAGGTGTGGTCATCTGGTAAATGGATACTGGTAAAGGCTGATAAACCCCACCACCATAAGCTAAGAAATCTTCATAGACCGTCATGAGCGCACTCATTGGTCCGACATTAGCTAGCCATAGCTTTCGATCGGCTATTTCTTGAATCACGGACACACCGACTGGTGTAGCTATGTGATTATCTCGATCGGGCACAATAAGGCATTTGCCATCTGGATTATATGGAAATAAGTTCGCATCAACGACACCCCTTGTTAGCGCACTATCATATCCGTCATCTAGCCACCATCCGTCACAGCTAGGACCATGCACAGAACAATAGTGCAAATCTCCCTCAGATAGTCTGACTGACCGTCCTTGCCTTAATGCCATTGACTCAAGGACACCTACAATGGAAAAGCTTATACTTGTCCCACAGTACCCTTGCATTCTAGGAGTGGTGACATAATTTATAGCGTTATAGTCTCTCCAGTCTAAGTAAGGTGGGTACTTAGTATTTAAGTATGCCTTTGGTCTAGTCCCGGCGATCGCTCTTATTCTATCTTCGTTTGCGACAACACCTAGCAAAGAAAGTCTTGATGGGTTTGTCATGAAGTCAGCATTATTGTGGGTGTACCAAGATACCCGATTGCTTCTTGTATATAACTGGATAGCACCTAAGTCCATATTATTTATGAAAAATTGATACAATCAATGCAGAAAAAGAGCCGACCATCAACAGTATTATCTGCCACTTAGCCTTTTCTTGCTCTAGCAACAAGTTGTTATGCGTGATGTCTGCACTATTTTCTATGCCAGCGACTCGTCTTAGAATCACTTCTATGCTTTCGCTATTTCTTTGTATGTGGCTTTGTAAGCTTTCTCCCCTCATCATTGACCCTTGGATCTGAATTTTTATTTGATTAAGATTATCTTCATTGGCTATTCTATCTATTCTTCTAATTTCTTCTTCTATACCATATATTCTTGTCCTTAGCTTATCTATTAATATGGAGTTAGTTTTTACATTGATATCGTATTGTCTTTTCGCTATTTCCGTTATTAGCGTACTTATTGAACTTCTAGGCACTAAACCACGGACTGTTTCTGAGTTGTTAGGAACATTCAATTTAACGCTTTTCATCGAAATAATCGGGATGCCATAACCTTCTACTTGTTTCACTATACTCTGAATGTTTTCGTCATTCGACCCATTGATCAATACAGCTAAGATTTCTTCTTTTTTTAATAAATCTTTAACTTTATCTTGATCATGTTCTACTTTTGTT
>CASBQM010000453.1 GCA_949127645.1 Synechococcales cyanobacterium PMM_0036 | reverse complement strand
GGGAGAGGGCTAGGGTGTAGCTTGCTTCCCGAAGGGTGGGCAGTTCGGCAATTCATACCTAGATTCAGCAACACCTATTTATCTTTAAAATTCAGAAACATTCAGAAATATTCAGATTGCGGGTGGCGATCGCTAACTTATCCATTATTCCGCAGACCCATCAACCCCAACTACAATGCAACTACAATAAAAGAGGCGCTGGTAAAAGCAGTGCCAGAGCCATTGCCGTAAACTTAATCTCTAGTTTCTGGAGTTGGCTCTAGAGATGTGCTAATAAGTTGACAGGAGTTGCTTGCAGCCCGTCTGAACAGGCTCAAAGCTGATTCCTCGAAGTTTCTGGCTACTTACCTTGTACACGCCGAAAGGAAAAACAGAGTCATGGGACTATTTGACCGCGTAAGCCGAGTGGTTCGGGCAAACCTCAATTCCGCCGTTAGCGCTGCTGAAGATCCGGAAAAGATTCTTGAGCAGGCGATCATTGATATGCAGGAAGACTTGGTGCAGTTGCGTATGGCTGTAGCCACGGCGATCGCCAGTCAAAAGCGGATGCAGCAACAGTCTAACCAGGCGCAGTCTGAAGCCACCAACTGGGAACAGCGGGCGCGTCTGGCACTGCAAAAAGGCGACGAAAACCTAGCCCGCGAGGCGCTAAGCCGCAAGAAAGTGCAGTCTGAAACTGCGGGTGCCCTCAAGACTCAGCTCGACCAGCAGAGCGGTACCGTAGATACGCTCAAGCGCAACCTAATTGCTTTAGAAGGCAAGATTTCTGAAGCGAAAACTAAGAAGGATATGCTTAAAGCTAGAGCGCAAGCCGCCAAAGCAACTGAGCAGCTTCAAAAAACCGTGGGCAATTTGGGCACGGGTAGCGCCATGTCGGCATTCGAGCGCATGGAAGACAAGGTTCTGCAAATGGAAGCCCGCTCTGAGGCAGCAGGAGAACTGGCTGGAGCTAGTCTAGAGAGCCAGTTTGCTCAGTTAGAGTCTGGCAGCAATGTAGATGACGAACTGGAAGCCATGAAGGCGCAGCTCTTGACTGGCTCTAGTCAACAAGCTCAGCTACCCGCTCAGCAGACTGCCGCGCCAGCCAATGCCCCTAAAGATGCAGCCGTCGATGCTGAACTAGAGGCACTGAAAACTCAGTTGGATCAGCTCTAAGGTTTTTAGGATTAGTTGTTTTTAAAAGGGGCGCTCAGCGCCCCTTTTTTAATGCAATGCCTTCAGTATCCGGCTTTTAAGTATCCAGTTTTCTAAGTATCCAGTTTTCTAAGTATCCATCGTGACTTGACCACTAGTTGCCAGTACCCGCGCACTAACCCCAAACACCCGCAGTAAGCCCTCAGAGTCGGCATGGCTGTAGTCTCCTACGCCTTCCATAGAAGCATTTTCCTCAGAGTAGAGTGAATGGGGAGCTTGGTCAGCAGAGATAAAGGAGATCGTGCCTTTGTAAAGGGAAACAGCGATCGTTCCGCTTGCCAAACGGGCAGTTTTCTCGATCGCTTGCAGCGCCATTTGGGTCGCCAGATCGTACCAGTAGCCTTGATAAATTTGTTTGGCAATCAGCAGCGAAAGCTGATCGTAGAACTCACGGGCACGGCGATCGAGAATCAATTGCAGCAACAATGCATAGCAGGTGCCGAGAATTTCTACTCCTGGACTCTCGTAAACCCCGCGCGACTTGATGCCAACAAAGCGATTTTCCACCAAATGAGTGCCGATGCCGATGCCGAGCCTACCACCGATCGCATTCGCTTGAGTAATGGCTTCTAGCAGACTCGTAGGCTTGCCGTTCACCTTCACCGGGCTACCTTGCTCAAACGTCACGGTAAACTCTTCTGCTGTGTCGGGCGCATCCACGGGGTAGCAACCCATAATCGGCTTAACGAAATGAGCTGGCGTAGTCAAAGCCTCCAGCATTCCCGATTCGTGGGTTAATCCCAGCAAGTTCGCATCCGTAGAGTAGGGCTTGTCTTTAGAAGCCGTGATGGAAAGCCCTTTCTCTTGGCAAAAGTCAATCATTTCGCTACGACCTGGAAACCGAGCCAAAAACGATTCATCTCGCCAGGGAGCATAAACTTCAAACTCAGGAGCCAGCATATTCGTAATCAGCTGAAACCGCACCTGATCATTGCCGCGCCCTGTGGCTCCATGGCTAAAAACGCTGAGTCCACGCTTTTGCATCTCCTGAACCATGGCTTTGGTTAGCACACACCGAGCAATGCCTGTCGTGTTCCAATAGCGTCCTTCATAGCAAGCCTGAGCCTGAATGACCTGCAAACCGATCGCGGCGATCGCCTCTTTGCAGGGCAGCAACACAAAATCGATCGCGCCCGATTGCAGCATTCGCTGACGAATTGCCTCGGTATCGTCTTCGTCAGGCTGTCCTAAATCGGCGGTAAAGCACACCACCTGAACGCCTTGGTCGGCAAGCCATCGGGTAATAGTGCAGCTATCTAAGCCGCCCGATCCCGCGAAGGCGATCGTTTTTCCTTTCAAGTCTTGTGCTTTCATATGAGGTACTCCTTCCTGCGGACGCAGCCTTTGAGGGGGTGAACTGTAATTTATTAACGGTATCTAGCTGACACCAAACCGAAGGTCTTATTATCTAGCTAAAGCTAGTCAAAATCCTGTCTGAATTTGTACAGATTAGGACGTGCTTTGTGGTATGCCTGCGCAAACTAAGACATTTTTATAAAGCTCCTGGAAAACTGTAGACCATAAAGAAAAATTTACACTCTTGTTAAGTAATGTCGAAAAGTAGAGTCAAAACCTTGAATATTGGCAAAGCTTGCTAATAATCAGGAATTACTACAAGTCAATCTTGAGAAAAATTAGTATGGCACTCCGTGATAAAGCTAGTGATGAAGCAACACAGGTTAGTTTGGCAAAAGACTGTGCCAAATTAATTGATGAGCAGGTTGCTGCAAAAGGCGGAATTTCTGGACTGGCTCTGAAAGCGGCCTATGGCGTTGTCAAGGGCATTGAGCCTAGCTACATTTCAGGAGCGATTCAAAGGCTTTTGCCAGACGCTCTAACTGCCCTTGACCCCATGTGGGATGAAGGCATTCAGTCAGGCGATCCCGTGCAGCACTTAACCCAAAACCGCTCCCGCACAGCCGATATGCTGCTCAGCATCACGGATACCAAAATTGAAAAGTCTAAGAATGGCATCATTCGTTCTTCCTACGGCAAATTCCGCAAATCAGTCAAAAGTGACGTAGAAGAAGCCGTTCCAGGCTTGGCTAAAATTTTGGGCACCTATGTTTAGCCCATATGCCCACTCGATCTGACTCAAGAGGGATGACCTCAAGCCCGACCTAAAAAGCTCTGCCGCTACATTATGACGCTACGTTATGATGAAAGAAATAAGCTGAAAGTAGAGTCAAAACATGGCGATATTTGGTCTTGGCAAGAAGTCTTCGATGCCCACGCCGGACAAAGCGCTACCGGGTAGAGCAGAAGCGATCGCTGTTCCCGCAAAACATTTTGTTAACGGCAATCCGCTGAAGCCTCCCTTCCCCGCAGGAATGGAGCAGGTTGTGTTGGGTCTGGGCTGTTTTTGGGGTGCAGAGCGGAAATTTTGGCAGCAGTCTGGGGTCTTTACCACTGCAGTGGGATATGCAGCAGGGATCACCCCTAACCCAACCTACCAGGAAGTTTGTAGCGGTATGACGGGTCACAATGAGGTCGTGCTGGTGGTGTTTGATCCCAAGGCGATCAGCTATGAGGCTCTGCTGAAGGTGTTTTGGGAAAGCCATGATCCTACCCAAGGGATGCGGCAGGGCAACGACGCAGGGACTCAATATCGATCGGGAATCTATGCCTATTCGGCGGCTCAGAAGGCGATCGCCGAAGCTTCCCGTGAAGCCTATCAGCAGGCTCTGTCTGCGGCGGGTTATGGCAAGATTACCACTGAGATTCTGGATGCGCCTGAGTTTTATTATGCTGAGGCGTACCATCAGCAGTATTTGGCGAAAAATCCAAATGGCTACTGTGGGTTGGGTGGTACGAAGGTCTGTTTGCCTGAAGTCTCTCCAGTTCAGTAGTTTTGTATTTTAGTAGCTTTGTAACTTAGTAGCTTTGTAACTTAGTAGCTCTGTAGATTTACATCTTGCGCTTCAGAGTGCAGGATGTAAGTCAGTCAGCCTGAGGTCTATAGCGAGACTGGGAAAAAATTCGATAAGTCTCAAGTCCCACTTTTGAAGATGCAAGAGATGAAGGCTTCATCATCACTAAGTTGTATTCAACGTTCTCTGTAAAGATAGTCAGGGTGACATTGAAGACTTCAAAAAAGTGAATGATCCATTGACAGTCTTCCTCAGAGTATTTTTCGCAGTAATGAATCAAATCGGCAATCCGTATTTCCAGGTGCGTCCGAGCATAGGGACAAATTAGGATCAGCTTTAGTAGAACTATTACAAGGGCGATCGGACTGCCTAATGAGAGCAGCGTCCCAAATAAAGGGGAGGGTAAATCGGAGTTTTCGATCGTGAGTAAATCAATTAAGCGATTGGCAGTCCTAAGCAGCAATGCGCTGTCTGCATTTTTATCATTATGATCGGTGTAGAGGTTGTGCAGCTTTTCAGAGAGATGTTTCTTGAGCAGAGCAGTAAACTCCTGATTCTCTACCGGGAACAGCAGGTATTCCAACAGGCTTTGCTTAAACGCGGAATAGCCTAAGTTGTTGCTTTGATCTAGAAAAATATTGGCAAGATTAGGGTAGCTAAAAAATCCTCGTCTGGCGATGATCCGTTTGACAAGGCGCAAAACCTCATCGCCCAGACCCGTCGGATTTTTGGGCGATCGCACTCCTGAAGCCGCTGGATTACACTGTGATGACGCTGTGTACATCGCCAGGTCAAACTTAAATTTTTCCTTCAGTTTTCTAGAAAGATGACGAGCAGCCTGCCGTTGCTCAATTGGGTTGTCTAAGTTGGTATATTGAGGAACTAATAAATAGGAAGCATAGCGTTCCGTCCAGTGCCGCTTTTCATGATTCTCGTAGCGTGCAGCGAATAGCTTCAGCTCTTGAAAATCCCGGCTACCCACAAAGTTACGCAGCCATTCACGCAGCCGTTTCAACGTTGGAGAAATAGTGGGTTTATACAAGAGCGAATCTGAGAATAAATCAATTAATTCACGGATAGATTTATAGTTACGTTTAATCTCCCAGTTGTTGATAAGGATATAGCACGATCGCTTCAATGTATTTCTAAACTCTGATTCTTGATTAGAAAAAACAATCTCAAACAAATAGGGAAGCGCACCTGAACTGGTTGTATCAGTG
>CASBQM010000452.1 GCA_949127645.1 Synechococcales cyanobacterium PMM_0036 | reverse complement strand
CTTTCACAGAGACTACCCAGTGCTTCGGTAAGGCAACCAATTTTACTTGACCGATTGCGTACAGCTTCTTCCATCCACAATCATTTCAACTCATTTCTTAGCAGCGTGGCTCCTCTGCTTATTTATAGTCAGAGCGCGTCGTGGTTGGGGTAACAGGATCAACGTAAGTATCGGAGCGGCGTTGCTCTTGAGGTTTACGAGTCAAGCCAGCCAGTCCAGCTAGCCCCAACAAACCTAGCCATCCCCAATCAAATCCGTCATTTGAGTCTGTTGTACTTGTAGTTGCTCCAGAAGTACCGCTATCGGGAGCAGTCGTAGTGCTTGTTCCAGTTGAGTCGGTTGAGCCAGTTGTCCCAGTTTCAGGGGTTCCAGTTAGACCGGATGAGCCAGATGAACCTGTTGATCCACCAGCAGGGCTACTGGTTTGAGCTGAGACCGGCAGAGTCAAGCACAAAGCAGCCATGCCCAAAGCAACTGCATAGGCTTTTGGATTCAGGTTAGAACGATTCATCATATTAGTCGTCTCCATTAGTCATGAACGAGTTTTAGAATGCAATCGACATAGAAAAAGCTTTGATTAAGCTTCATCTTTTCAGAGTCGTTTACTTCTATATCAATGAAGATATCTAAAGTCTAAATGTTTTTCATCCAACTAAAGTTGGAAGTGTCAAGTAAACATTTGGGAAACAATAGTCCTAATTTGAAATATCTACTATTCCTCAAGATTTAAGAGAACAAGATTTAAGAGAACAAGATTTAAGAGAACAAGATTTAAGAGAATGTCTGAGAAGTACAGATTGTGACCTGAACCGCCCTCACCCTAGCCCTCTCCCTGAGGGAGAGGGAACCGGAAACTGTCTCCCCTTCTCCCTATGGAGAAGGGGTTGGGGGATGAGGGTGAAGCGTTTGCTACTTCTCAGACATCCTCTAAGAAAACAAGATTTAAGAGAATAAGATTTAAGAGAAACAGATAGAGAGCTTCTAAAACCGTAGGATTTCCTGGAGAGATGCACAACATCAAAGAGCTTTCAAGAATCTAGCGCCATGGCACCCCGTTAAACTGATACAACTCAAACTGCCCCTACAATAACCGTTCGGGTTTGGCAAGTGGGAAGTTGAGTCCGCCTACGCCCACGCGATCGCAGTCCTAGCGTTATTGCCTGGTCACGTGATGTCTTACCGAAAAAGCTGAATCTTAAGAAATCCGGCTTAGTTTGTAATTATCACCGCTTTTTTAAGCATTACTAGAGGGCTAGGATAAGCAGGAATAAGCCACCCAACCGGGTGACCTAATGGCTTAGGCAAGATGGGTTATCCTAGGATATAGAAACCTAAAGGATCAGTAGAATTCAGCAAGGCGATAAAATTTATGAGCAATATTCAGGATCAAATTGAGCAAGAACGGGCTGAAGCGCGAGAAGTCTGTGAGATTAAGGGCGACGGTTCATCAGACTGTGCGGCTGCTTGGGATGTAGTTGAAGAGCTTCAGGCAGAGGCAGCGCACCAGCGTGAGAAGGGAACAGAAAAGAACTCCCTCCAGCAATATTGCGATGACAACCCCGACGCATTAGAGTGTCGCGTTTACGACAACTAATTTTTTCTCTGATGGCTCTGTTAAATCCATCCAGTAAGTTCATCTAGGTTAAATTAATTAGAGAGTATCCGATCGGTGCTAGTTGCACAGCGGTAGTATGGGGTGAGGGCGATCGCAAAACGCCCTCACCCCATACTTTTAATCAGCACTTTTAATGAAATCTCCAGAACTCTCTATGAAACCCAGAGAATGAGGGGCAATGCAAAGCCTGAAGATTCTACTGCCCGATCCATCGGCTACTCATTCTCTAGGCTTGGCGCTAGGTCAAAGTCTACCAGCGGGTAGCATCTTGCTTCTCAAAGGAGAGTTGGGTAGCGGCAAAACAGCCTTAGTGCAGGGAATCGGTCAAGGTTTGGGAATTGCTGAGCTGATTAGTAGCCCAACCTTTATTTTGTTGAACGAGTATTCAGAAGGTCATCTACCGCTTTATCACTTAGACTTGTATCGGCTTCAGCCGCAGGAAGTTAATGCGCTATACCTGGAAACCTACTGGGATGGGTTAGAGGTGCCCCTGGGAATTGTGGCGATCGAATGGGCAGAGCGTCTGCACACCCTGCCCGAAAGTTACCTTGAGATTTGCTTGTCTGCTCCAGAAACAGGCGGACGGCAGGTTGAGATCCGATCGGTGGGCGATCGAGCTACAGCATGGCTGGCTGCTCTGACCCATCGTCTTCAAAACAATCATCTTTGAATTGAATTCAAAGCATCGTAGTGACGTAAGCTCACATAGAAGCCGACTGACCCCAAGACACATAGGGCAAGCGGTTTGCGGTTTGCCGAACCTGCTCAATCTGCGCCACAAGCTGACCGCAAGCATCCCAAGTGCCGTTCAAGAACATATTTCTGACTCCCTCACTCATAAAAACTGGGGCTGCATTATGTCCGAAGTAAACTTCCAGCGCTTCCAAATCCAGCTTGATTGGATCTTGCGGGAGTTCCGTTAGCCAACTTTGCAGCCGCTGCACGTCGGCAGGAGCCGCCGTGACGCAGGGAACGCCCATTGCCACACAGTTACCAAAGAAAATCTCGGCAAAGCTCTCGCCGATTAGCGCCTTAATTCCCCACTTAGCGATCGCCTGAGGCGCGTGTTCTCGGGAAGAGCCGCAGCCAAAGTTGCGGTTGACGACTAGCAAGGTAGCCCCCTGATACTGGGGCTGGTCAAAAGCGTGCTGTCCTTGGGTCTGGGCGCGATCGTCTGCGAAGACCTGTGCGCCCAAACCATCAAACGTAACGCACCGCAAGAACCGAGCCGGAATGATCCGATCGGTATCAATGTCATTGCCCGTCAGAGGAATTCCCCGTCCGGCGATCGATTTAACTTGACTCATTGCCCAAAACTCCTGAATTTTTCAAAGATTCGCTGAACCTGTCCCTAAAGCAACTCCCGCACGTCACTCACGCTGCCCTGAACTGCCGCTGCCGCCACCATTGCCGGACTCATCAATAGCGTCCGACCCGACGACGAACCCTGCCGTCCTTTGAAGTTGCGGTTGGAAGAAGAAGCGCTGATTTGCCGCCCTTGCAGCTTGTCAGGGTTCATTGCCAGACACATTGAGCATCCTGCTTCCCGCCATTCAAATCCTGCCGCCTCAAATATTTTGTCTAGACCCTCTGCTTCAGCCTGCTGTTTCACTCTCTCCGATCCGGGAACCACAAAGGCTTTCACCCCCTCGGCAACCTGCCGCCCCTGGGCAACTTTAGCCGCCTCCCGCAGGTCGCTGATTCGCCCATTGGTGCAGCTCCCGATAAAGCACACGTCAATCTTGGTACCCGCGATCGCCTGACCCGGAGCCAAATCCATATAGCGGTAGGCTTCTTCAGCAAGGACGCGATCGCCCTCCGGCATAGAGTCAGTTGTGGGCACCTGCTGGTTTACGCCAATGCCCTGACCCGGCGTAATGCCCCAGGTAACAGTGGGCGCAATCTCTGCCGCATCAAAGATTACAACATCATCATATTGGGCATTCGCATCGCTGCTGAGACTCTGCCACCAACTTACCGCCTTATCCCAATCTGTGCCTTTGGGGGCAAAGTCTCGTCCTTTGAGATATTCAAACGTCACGGCATCCGGATTAACGTAGCCGCACCGAGCGCCCCCTTCGATCGCCATATTGCAGACGGTCATTCTCTCTTCCATGCTCATCTGCTCAAACGTGGTGCCCGCAAACTCATAGGCATAGCCCACGCCACCTGTTACGCCCAAAGTGCGAATGACATGAAGGATTACGTCTTTGGCATAAACGCCTTTAGGCAGCTTGCCATTTACCTCAATTTTACGAACCTTCAGCTTTGAGAGAGCCAGGGTTTGAGAGGCGAGAATATCGCGGACTTGACTGGTGCCAATGCCAAAGGCGATCGCCCCAAACGCGCCATGGGTCGAGGTATGGCTATCTCCACAGGCGATCGTCATTCCGGGCTGCGTTAAGCCTTGCTCTGGGGCAATCACATGAACTACGCCCTGATTACCAGAGCCAATATTATGAAACGTGATGCCATTGTCTTTGCAGTTTTTCTCGATCGCCTGCATCATTTCTTCGGCTAAAACATCGGCAAACGGACGCGCCTGATTTTCAGTCGGCACAATATGATCGGCGGTAGCCACTGTCCGCTCTGGAAACATCACCTTCAGTCCGCGATCGCGCAGCATGGCAAAAGCCTGAGGGCTAGTCACTTCGTGGATGAGATGGAGTCCAATAAAAAGCTGAGTTTGTCCCGAAGGCAAGGTGCCGACGGTATGAACATCCCAAACTTTATCGAACAAAGTGCCTTGACTCATGGCTTAAGCCCCTCAAAAAATGCGGTTAAATTCAGCAGAATGTCTCAACAAAATGTTTATGCCATCCCTCACCTATACAGTAAAAAATACGGCTACGAATGTCCAATATATTTTTAGTAGGTGATTAAGACTTAAAAAGTCTTAAAGAGGGAAATTTAGCGATCGCCGCGCTTAACTATTCATAAATTTCGCGTAAGGCAGATAGCACATTTTCGGACGTTTAAGTATATTCCCCGTAAAAATGAGCGAAATGTATCGTTCGTGAACTAAATTTGAGTCTTTGCCAGCAAGTTTTGGTTCAATTGTAGAGAATCAAAAATCTGGCGGGAACTTTAAGCCTAGTTCTGCTGCGGCTCAACCCTCTGTCAACCCCCTAAAGCAACAAAATATGCGCATTCTAGTTACAGGCGGTGCGGGATTCATCGGCTCCCATTTGATCGATCGCCTGATGGAGCAAGGCAATGACATCATCTGTTTGGACAATTTTTACACCGGGCACAAGCGAAATATCCTCAAGTGGATTGATAATCCCTACTTTGAGCTAATTCGCCACGATATCACCGAACCCATTCGCCTGGAAGTCGATCAAATCTATCACTTAGCCTGTCCGGCTTCTCCGGTTCACTACCAGTACAACCCGGTGAAAACCATCAAAACGAATGTGATGGGCACGTTAAATATGCTGGGTTTGGCAAAACGAGTCAAGGCAAGATTTTTCCTAGCCTCTACTTCAGAAGTGTATGGCGATCCCGAAGTGCATCCCCAAACCGAAGACTATCGGGGTAACGTCAATCCGATCGGCATTCGGAGCTGCTATGACGAAGGCAAGCGCGTAGCCGAGACCCTAGCGTTTGACTACCATCGCCAAAACGATGTAGACATTCGGGTGGTGCGGATTTTTAACACCTACGGACCTCGAATGCTAGAAAACGATGGGCGCGTCGTCAGCAACTTTATTGTGCAGGCGCTCCGGGGGCAGCCGTTGACGGTCTACGGCGATGGTTCGCAGACCCGCAGCTTTTGCTATGTATCTGATCTGGTGGATGGCTTTATTCGCATGATGAATGGCGATCATGTTGGACCCGTCAATTTAGGGAATCCCGGCGAGTATACGATCCTTCAGCTTGCCCAAGCCGTGCAGCAGATGATTAACCCGGATGTCGCTATCAAATTTGAACCTCTGCCTCAAGATGATCCGCGTCGTCGCAAGCCAGACATTACCCGAGCGCAAACCTGGCTAGGCTGGCAGCCGACTGTGCCCCTGCAATCGGGTTTGCAGTTGACGATTCAAGATTTCCGCGATCGCTTAGAAACTGCTCCTATTCCAGTAGCCGTGGGTTAGAAGAAGCTCAGAAATAACCAAATTCTTGGTTCAAGTAAGCTATTAGCTCTTTCAAAGAGTTAATAGCTCTCACAATTTAGAAGCATCATATCGGAAGCATCATATCGGATTGATCATAATGTCTGTTGACTATTCGCGATCAAGGATCAACCTATGCAAGTGTGTGTAATTGGTACAGGATATGTAGGCTTGGTTACGGGAGTTTGTTTGGCACATATTGGGCATCACGTCATTTGTGTCGATAACAACGAAGCAAAAGTAGCGCTGATGCAGTCAGGACAGTCGCCAATTTTTGAGCCAGGACTGTCCGAGCTGATGCAGGATGCCATTCAATCCGGCAAGATTGAATTCACAACCGACCTTGGCGCAGGGGTCAATCATGGCGAGGTGCTGTTTATTGCGGTGGGCACTCCGCCTTTACCCACAGGCGAAAGCGACACGCGCTATGTAGAAGCCGTGGCGCGCGGCATTGGCGCTCATCTAAACGGCGGCTATAAAGTCATCGTCAATAAATCCACTGTGCCGATCGGTTCTGGCGACTGGGTGCGGATGCTGGTGCTGGACGGGGTTGCAGAGCGGCAGCAAACCTTAGTGTCTTCAGGCAACAGCGCGGCGACAACTGAAATGCCAGTCGATTTTGATGTGGTCAGCAATCCTGAGTTTCTACGCGAAGGGTGCGCCATTTTTGACACACTGAATCCCGATCGCATTGTGTTGGGCAGCAATAGCCAACGGGCACTCAGCATGATGCGCGATTTGTATGCGCCGATCGTTTCCCGTGAGTTTGCCGAGAATAAGCTCTTGCCGACTGTGCCCGTAGTCGTGACTGACCTCAGTTCGGCAGAGATGGTTAAATATGCCTCTAATGCCTTCCTAGCAACCAAGATTAGCTTTATTAACGAGATTGCTAATATTTGCGATCGCGTCGGGGCAGATGTCACTCAGGTTGCCAAAGGCATTGGCTTAGATTCCCGCATTGGGGCTAAGTTCTTGCAGGCAGGCATCGGCTGGGGCGGCTCCTGTTTCCCCAAAGATGTGTCGGCTCTCATTCACACTGCGGAAGACTACGGCTACGAAGCCCAGCTTCTTAAGTCTGCCGTCAGCGTCAACCAGCGCCAGCGCATGATTGCAGTCGAGAAACTTCAGCAGGTGTTGAAGATCCTCAAAGGCAAGACGATCGGTCTACTAGGTCTAACCTTCAAGCCCGATACAGACGACTTGCGAGATGCGCCTTCACTCGACCTGATTGAGCAGCTACATCGTCTAGGTGCGAGAGTGAAAGCCTACGATCCTCTCGTAGCTCAGAGTGGTATGCGGCATGGATTGTCTAACGTGCAGGTGGAAACCGATCCCGAACGACTGGCAGATGGCTGCGATGCATTAGTTCTGGTGACAGACTGGAAGCAGTTTCTCACCCTAGACTACGGAAAAATGGCAAAGCTGATGAATCAGCCCCTTCTAATTGACGGTCGCAACTTCCTGAATCAAACTGCTCTGGAAGCCGCTGGATTTCGCTATTTGGGAATTGGGCGGCAAGGCTAGGGGCTATCAAGACCTTCCAACGCTGCTGAATACAGGTATGAATTGCCCTCATCCCCAGCCCTTCTCCCTAGGGAGAAGGGCTGGGGATGAGGGCAATTCATACCTGTATTCAGCAGCGTTGGAAGGTCT
>CASBQM010000451.1 GCA_949127645.1 Synechococcales cyanobacterium PMM_0036 | reverse complement strand
ACACCATTTTATTTTTTAATTCCTCAAAATAATGAGTTATTAACTGAATATGAGCAAGGCTGGAAAATTACGGAAATTATGCCTGTAAATTCAGTGGGTATTGTAACGGGGCAAGATAGTGAAACTATTGAATTTTAAAAAGCAGATGCAAAACTACTAGCAAACAAACATGGACTTCCTGAATCAGTCGTTACTCGAATTCTCTACAGACCTTTTGATTCGCGCTTTATTGTTTACGATTCCCAAGTAGTTACTCGATCTCGCGGTGAGGTAATGCGGCATATAATTGCTGGAGAGAATTTAGCTCTAGTCTTCATGCGTCAAGTCGCTCTACAAGATGATTACACTCAATTTGGAGTCGCTGAATGTCTTGTAGATAATCGAGCTTTCTACAGCAATAAAGGAACTATGAGCATGGCTCCTCTGTATCTTTTGGAGGGACAAGATAATCTTCTACAAAATAGAAAAACCAACCTTTCCCAACCCTTCCTCAAAGACATCACCGATCGCCTCGGCTACACTCCCACTCCCGAAGCCATCTTCTACTACATCTACGCCATCTTCCACTCGCCCACCTACCGCAGCCGCTACGCCGAATTCCTCAAAATCGACTTTCCCCGCGTTCCTCTCACCCGCAACGATGCCCTATTTTGCCAACTTGCCGCCTACGGTGAAGAACTCGTTGCCCTGCACCTAATGAAATCCGCCAAGCTAGAGCAAAAGAGTAAACTCCCTCAGTTTGTCGAGCAGGAAGGGAAATGTATCGTCGAGCCAGGACACCCCAAATATGAGGTGCAATCTCGCAGCGTCATCATCAACAAAAAAGGCGATCGCTTCACCCACGTCCCCGAAGCCGTTTGGAACTTCTATGTAGGTGGCTATCCCGTTTGTGCCAAATGGCTAAAAGACCGCAAAGGGCGCACCCTTAGCCCCCAAGATATCGCCCACTATCAGCAGATTGTCGTCGCACTCGGTGAAACAATTACACTAATGGCAGCGATCGATCAAGCCATTCCCGGTTTCCCGATCGAATAAATTAAGGAGAATAGCCATGAAACCCCTTACTCGAATCACTTTTAATCCAGAAGTTATGGGCGGCAAACCCTGTATCCGAGGAATGCGCGTCACTGTTGGGGCGATCGTAGGTTTAATGGCATCCGGACGAACCATTCCAGATATTCTCAAGGCTTATCCTTATCTTGAAGAAGCTGATATTTATGAAGCCCTTTCCTACGCAGCATGGCGATCTGAAGAAGTTGAAGTGCCTCTGATTTCAGCATGAAAATCTTGATTGACATGAACCTATCACCCGATTGGTGTCAAGCATTGAGCCAGTTCGGTGTTGAATCGATTCACTGGTCTAACGTAGGCGAACCCACTGCGCCCGACAAAATCCTGATGGAATGGGCAAAAAGTAACGGCTACGTCGTCTTTACCCACGATCTTGATTTTGGTAGCATTCTGGCTGCAACTCAAGCCAACGCGCCAAGCGTGATTCAGGTCAGAGTTCAAGACACTGTTCCCGAAGTGCTGATAGATACGGTGGTAGCTGTTCTAAAACAGTTTGAACCCCAACTGATTGCGGGTGCTTTGATCACGATCGATAAGAGTAAGTCGAGAGTTCGCATCCTGCCAATTGGCGCTGATGTATAAAACTCTCATTGACCAAGCAACCGAATTTGCCAAATTCAGTAAATCCACAATTCATCATGCTTGAAGCCGTCGTTCAAAACCTGACTCGTCAGCAGCGCCCTTATTATCTGCCTCAAGGCAATGCCATTAAAGGCGTTGGCGGTCAATATTGGCTCGTCTTTCAGCATCGAGATACAGACAAAGGCGGTTTCCTTAAAAACATCGTTTCTCTGCTGGGTTTCAAAGATAAAGCCGTTTCCCACAAAGTTCTTCGGATTGACCCCAGCACTGCCAAAATCTACACCTACAATCCCCGTCAACCTGACGATCTCCCATCCCCCGCCTTGCTCGGCACGGGCAACCTCAAAATCATTGAGAAATTTCTCACCCTAGAGCGCACAACCAAAGAACCTGCCCTACTCAGTGGCAGCTTTCGAGAAATCAAAGGCATTAAACGACGCTACAACCTACCTATACAGCTAGAGCCATACAACAAAGTTACGGCGCAGATGCTAGAACGCAGCAGCCTTTACCGTCGTTCCACTGCCTACTTCGATAGTGGCGTACTCAAACTCTACGAAGAACCCTTACAAACGATCGTGCAGACCGAAGGGCAAATTCGCCTGCTAATGGACTGGCAAGGGTTCACCAAACGTACCGATGTAGCGGAACTTGAAAAACTCCACAATTCTGACTACCGCGCCCAATTTATCCAACGCACTCTGCAAGAGTTTCTCCAGGGACTCGAAGAGAATGCCTTTAATGGAACCCAGATCCTTGCTGAATTGGTGCGGTTGGGTTTCTTAGAAATCAAACTGGTCAAGATGAGCCAGCAGCGATCGCTCTACCACAAAAAAACAGGGATTTTCAGCGATCGCCTCGATAACCATATTCTGCACGAAGGCTCAGACAACTTCACTCGTGCCGCCCACTCCCGCAACGCTGAAAGCGTCACATTCCTCTACTCCTGGGAACCGCTCGACCAGGAAACTATCGAGCAAAGCATTCAGGAGTTTGATAGCGAGTGGCAGCGTCAAGACTTTGCCTACGATTTAACCCAAGAATTTCTACAGCAAGTTCTCCAAGAATACGATCGCCGGGCTGAAGGTCGCCAACCCCACATCGATCAAATCACGCCTAACGAACTGCCCCCTGGCGAAACCACTAAAGTCACCATCACGGGTAACAACCTCGATCAGGTTGATAGCATTACTGTTCCAGACAACACCCTAGTCGAAGTCACCATAACCGAGCAGACCCCAGAGGAAATTACAGCCGACTTCATCGTTTCCCCCGACCATCCTCCTCAACCCATCACCGACTTTCGAGTTAAAGATAATGCGGGTGGACAATACAATATTCAACCTCAGAATCCCCCCCAAGTCAGCCAGGTTGAAGCACTACCAAACTTTGATGAGATCGAAGGGTTTCAGCAAGCCGTTGAACTGATCATGTCTGGGCAGTACGGCACACCCAACGACTTTCTCTACTGGTTGGCACAACAGCGCCCCCGCCAGTTTCGCGTTGAACGGAGCGATTTGCTAGATGAACTGGTGAACCAAGGAACCTTGT
>CASBQM010000450.1 GCA_949127645.1 Synechococcales cyanobacterium PMM_0036 | reverse complement strand
GTTTATTAACGGGTGTTAGAGCTGCCTGGAACTCGTTAAATCGCCCCGCTGACTCAATGCGGCATTCTAAAATTCGGGGATCGATCCCACTACCAGAGGATAGTTACCCAGAACTAGAGGATGAGGAAATTTATGAGGAGTTTGATGAAACTCACGTTTCTCAGGATTTAGCTTCTCAGGATTTAGCTTCTCAGAATTTAGCCTTTCAGGATTCAGCATCCGATCGCCCCGCCACAAATTTTGAAGCTCCTAATTCTAGCGATCGCCTCAACGCTAACAATCCCTCCAGACAGAAACCTTAAGACTTTTAGTTAAAAAAGCTCTAGATCTGGCAAAGTGCCTATTCAGATTGACGATATTGAGAGGATCTCCGTAGTATTGTTAGTGCTAGGGTTAATAAATGTAAATAATTCAGCATTAATCTTTATTTTTCTCACCGCTCTATTCTTCTATTGCACTAAGCCTTTTTCAATGCTCCCAATATCGCAAGCTTCTCTAAAAAAAATATTTGGCTTCTGCGCTGCGTTTTCGCTGATGTTGATGACTTGGGCGATCGCCCCTGCCTATGCCTACGATAATCCTGATCTGCTGCCGCAAACTCGCACCAACATTATTGACTTAGCAGACTCTCTATCCTCTATGCAGCAAGAAAAGCTAGATGCTGACTTGGATCAGTTTGAATCTGAGACAGGATGGAAGCTTAGGGTCTTGACGCAGTTCGATCGCACGCCCGGTCGAGCCGTCAAAGATTTTTGGGGATTAGACGATCGGAGTGTGCTGCTGGTGGCAGACCCCAGAGGCGGAAATTTGCTCAGCTTCAGCGTCGGTGATGCTCTGTATGCGCTATTGCCCCGCACCTTCTGGATTGAGCTACAAACCCGTTATGGCAACCAGTTTTACGTGCGTGACAACGGCGAAGATGCCTCGATTATTGACACGATCGGCTCACTCAAAACTTGCTTGCGTCAAGGTGGCTGCCTCGTGGTGCCAGGTCTACCCAGAGAGCAGTGGATTTTGACACTGATTACTTCTGCGATCGGCGGTCTGGTATTTGGATTTGCAGCTCAACCGCGAGACGGCAAAGGCTTTTCGTGGCAGTGGGCGATGATCTTCTCGCCGCTGTGGGGCATTCTGTTCATTGCCTTTGGCGTAGGACCTGTGGTCACTCGCACATCAGAATGGCTGCCTCTAGCACGAAACTTTGCAGGATTTGCGCTAGGGGCGATCGTTGCCTACCTGTTGCCTATGCTGAGTTCTAAGCCAACTTCCGAGACCTAATGGGTTGAGGGAGGATAAGGGGGTAAGCGATCGGTCAACTAACCAGATTGTTATTGTTCGATGCCCTAGTAAAGCTATGATGTCCAGTAGCATTCGTACTGGGGTATTCAGTTGGGGTGGTCATGGAGTGGCATATAACGGACGCTCAGAGTTTGAGAATTATTGACAGCGAAATCGGCGACCACACCTTCTCACCATCTGAATATGAGATCGTGCGTCGTGCCATTTACGCAACGGCTGACTTTGAGTACAAATCCCTGATCTGTTTTTCAGACCAAGCCTTACAGGCAGGGGCGGCGGCATTGGCGGCTCGTAGCACGATCGTGGTGGATGTGCCGATGGTTCAGGTGGGCATTGCGCCGACGATTCAAACCACCTTTGCTAATCCGGTCTATTGCAGCATGGAGACGCTGACTCGTCCACAGCGAGACAAAACCCGTGCAGCCTGGGGAATGGAGACTTTGGCACGGCGCTACCCAGAGGGTATCTTTGTGGTGGGTCAGGCTCAAACGGCGTTGACGGCTCTGGTAGAGCTGATTGAAGCTGATGAAATTAGACCTGCTCTGGTAATTGGCACACCTGCTGGCTTTGTGGGTGTTGATGTAGCAGTAGAACGACTTAAAGACTCTCAAATTCCTCATATTCGGATTGAGGGGCGCAAGGGCAGTGCGGTTGTGGCAGCGGCGATCGTCAATGGCTTGGCGGATCTGGCATGGCGAGCCTATGGTCAAGAAGCAAGCGGTCTGTGAGCGCTGTTGAGGCGGGGCTGAACGCCTGATGCTAAACGCCCAATCTCAGCGTCCAGCTTATCAATCGTCCTGTGTCTGACGGCACGCGATCGCTGAGCTGAAGCCGCCACTCGCCCTTGACCGACTGGTAGAGCAGTCTTTTGAGCAACGGCGTTGTCTCTAGAGAATAAGTTTTGCTGAGGCTGCCTAATCTTCCCAAACTGCGATTTTGCAGCAAAATTGTTTCGCCGTTAGGGGCAGTTAGGTAGATTTGCAGATCGCTGGCAAAGCTATGTTCCAAATTAACCGTGACCTCAATCTCTAGCGCTGTGTCAGCAGCAGAGCGATCGCCCTCTACCTGAATACTGCTGAATACATCCTGTGGCTGAGCGACCTGTGACTGAGCGACCTGTGCATCTGGAATCTCGATCGGCTGTAAGTTCTGTAATTCAAGCCACTGGGCGACGAGCGATCGCCTCACCTGTTTTTGTGCCATCCGTAACGCTTTGATGGCATTCACCTGGCTGCATTCAAAGAGCAGACTAGGCTGAGTGTCTGCGGAATCAGCGGTTTCTCGCAAGATTTGTTTCACTTCCTCTGCCGTCAAATTGGGATTGACTGACAGCATGAGTGCTGCCACTTCGGCAACGATCGGCTTTAGAGAGTCGGCAGCTACGGCAATTACGTCAGGATGAACCGCAAAGCCGTTGAGTGTATAGGTCTCAGATAGCGTGTCTTTAGCTACAGCGCTGGTGGAAAAGCAAATCACACATCCTTTGCCCGCTCTGCCGTGAGTTGCGGCTCTGGCGATCGCTATTCTCTGACGCAGAGATAAAGGAAAATAGTTTGCTGCTCTCCAGTCGCAAAAGATGACATCTGCGCCTTGTTGTGAAGCCCACTCGAACATGGCTTCAATCGACTGATCGTCCAAAAATCCATCTATTTCGATCGGCATCAATGCACACTTAGGCGCAATTTCTAAACGATTTCTTTCAGGGACAGATTTTTTTTCAGCAACGACCTGGGCAAGTAGCCG
>CASBQM010000449.1 GCA_949127645.1 Synechococcales cyanobacterium PMM_0036 | reverse complement strand
GTCGTGGCTACATTCCAGGTACGCAAAAGGGCGGATTCCTGATACCCTTGGAACGATGGCAAAGCCACCCGTCCCGGCCCAGAAGAAAGCTCCGAAGAAGGCCGTTCCCACGAAGAAGACAGTCGGCAGGCCACGAGCCAAGCATAGCGACCCGGACGACAAGCAGATGAGCGTGTATGTCCACAAAGACGTGCGGGGCAAAGTGAAAGCCCGGTTGTTCGAGCAGGGCGGCGAGTTCAGCGCCCTGGTCGAGTCGCTGTTGCGGGACTGGCTCAAGAAACCACAGTAACCCTGCAAAAAGGGTACCCATCCCGAAGCGTCTATAGAAAGACGGGTGGAGATGCACCGGAGGGAAAAATCCGGCGCTACCTCCTGGCCGACTTCAAGACAGCGTTTTCCAGGAACGTATCAATCGTCCGCAGCAGCGTGTCCTGTTGGCGATCAGGAAGCGTCTCAATCAACTCCAGACGGCGTAGAACCTTTGCGGGAAGGCTTACGGGTAGCCTTGGGACCCGCAGGTTGCAGTAGATCGTCTGTGCTCACTTCCAGGGCCGTAGCGAAGCGCAGAATCATGTCGGCGTTGAGGCGCAGTTTGCCTCGCTCGTAGTCGGACACCAGTGTTTGCACGAGTCCGGTCTTCTCGGCGAGTTCCACCTGGGTGAAGCCTCGCTCTCTGCGAATACGTGCCAGACGTTGGCCTGCGGACTCGTCGCTGTGCGGCAAGGGAGCCAGGGTGAGCTTCGATGGCTTGGGCATGACGAAGCCAGGCCCCAGGCTCATTGGTGGAACGGCATACCTTTATCGACTATACCCAGGCAAACTCCACCGACCTGTCGCCCATGCCCCTGGTGATGACAACGAAGAAGGATCTCAATACCAAGGTCGACAAGGCTCTGGTGACGACCACAAAGATCGATCAGCGGGGGCAGGTGGCGTGGACCCAACGGCCGGACGGCTCAGTGGTGCAGCGCTTGTCACCGGTGATAGTGAACGCGGGCACGGACAAAGCGACTTATGTGGCCGAGTCGAACGCATACTACGCATCCGGTTACGACCCGAATGGTGTGTTCAACTCGACGCTCGGTTGGCAACGAATTAAGAAGGACCAGATGGGGCGAGTGGTGGAAGTTGCATTCTATTCAGGTTCGAGTTTGCCGTCGCCGTGGGGTAGCAACAACAGTGTGATCGGAGCCATCGCCACGCAATATGACGGTTACAGCAGGACAGTAACCGACGAAAGTGGACGTACGCGACAATTGATTGAAGACGGAATTGGGAGACTGAAGACGGTAGTTGAAGATCCGGGGGCTTCACCGCATCTCAACTACAGCACCACGTACGGTTACGATTTCAGGGATAACCTGATATCGGTGAACCAAAGCGGGCAGGCGCGCAGTTTTGTATTCAGTTCGCTCGGCCGGTTGAGGAGCGCGACGAATCCAGAGAGTGGGACCACCAGCTACCGGTATGACAAGAATGGAAACCTTCTCACAAAGCAGGACGCTCTGCTGCAGACCACCACATTCGGAGTTGACGATCTGAACCGATTGGCCACAAAACAGTATACCGGTGGCACGCCGTCGGTTACCTATTGCTTCGACGGCGATACGGGGACGCACACAGTGACGCGCGGTTCGCCGGCTGTGACGGTATCGTGGTCGTGTGCGGACGCGCCATCGGCGGGGTTGCTGAAACTGAGGCGAACGATGGTGAGCGTCGAGGGCGGCAGCGTGACCCGCTACAAGAGCTACGATGAACTCGGCCGGGTGACGTCGTCTGAACAAAAGACCAATGGGACGCCGTATTCGTTCTTGAGCTATGAATATAACCTAGCGGATGGATTAAAGAGCATCCAGTACCCCTCCGGCCGCAGCCTAACTTATGGGTATGATGGAGCGGGCAGAATCTCGACGGTGAGCAGCAGCACGACCCATTACGTGACAGCCGTGGGATATGCGCCGCACGGCGCGATGGGGTCGCTGTCGGTCCGGAACGGCGCTGGTTACGAGGAGACGTGTTTCGATGCGCGGCTACGGATGACCGGCGTGCGGTTGGGGACAGCCGCCACCAACGGAGCGTGTACGAATCCGGGTAATGGGGATTTGTTTCACAATGGGTATACGTTTGCCGCCAACGGGAACGTCCTTTCGCAAACGATCGTCCGGCAAGGGCAGAGTTGGATCGACACCTACAATGGCACGGATTACGATGCCACCAACCGGCTGATGTCGGCGTCGGAAGGATCGAACTGGAGCCAGGGCTATTCATATGACGTGTGGGGCAACCGCGTGGTATCGGGAACCATTCCATACCCCTATGCGACGCCGACGAGCTCCGATCAATATAAGAATGTGAGCGGCGTGGTTGACAAGAATCAATGGAATGGTACGAGTGCGAGCTATGACGCAAACGGAAACCAGAGGACGTTGGCGGGGGGACGGACCTTTAGCTATGACGCAGAGAACCGGCTCACGTCGACCATGCAGCCGAACATGGATCCGATTAGTTATGCGTACGACGGAGATGGCCGCCGGGTGGTGAAGAATGTAGGCTCGTCGACGACAGTGTATGTGTACGATGCTGCGGGCAACCTCGCCTCCGAGTACGGCCCTGTGACGGAGACCGGTACACAGTATGTGACTGCGGATGCGCTCGGGAGCACGCGGCTGACGACGGACGAAACGGGTACGCCGAAGAGGTGTTATGACTACTATCCCTTTGGCGAGGAGATCGCGGCGGG
>CASBQM010000448.1 GCA_949127645.1 Synechococcales cyanobacterium PMM_0036 | reverse complement strand
GCGATCAGATCGATCAGGGCATAGAGGCTAAAAAAATGTTTTAGCTGATGTTCTGCACTCCATAGCCGCAACAAGTATTCTGCTGTGAAAATGGCTAAGATAAGTTGGTCAAGAAAATCAAGCGGTACTTGAACAGCGTCAGGTAGCCTGTAGGTTTCTGCAATAAAAATAGCAGAGGAAAGCAATACCAACCCCGCAAGGGTGAGATTAGCCGCTTTGCCGAAGGGGGTTTCGATATCTTCGAGATAAAACCTGACTTTCGATTGCAGTTCCATAAGCGAATGACCCAACACGCCGCATCTTAACCCTATTGAAACCTATGCCGCCGTACTTTTCGATCGCTTCCATGGTTCTGATGCTGCCTTGCTGGCTGGCGCTACCGATCGCCTCGATCGCTCAGCCTTCGATTACCCCGATCGCCCAAGCCGCTCAGCCCAAACCCATGACAACCCTCGCAGAAGAGTTTGTCACTCTGGCAGCGAAGGGAGATTTTGTTACAGCATGGCAATATGTTCATCCATCGCTACGCACAACCTGGTCGCCTGTGGATATGCAGCAAGGTTGGCATGATTTGCAGGATCGCACAGGCGCGTTTCAGCAGTTCATTTCTTTTCGTCAGGCTGATCAGAGCGTGGTGCTAGTTAACACCCAGTTCGAGAAAGTGACCGACAACCTCATCGTCATTTTTGATGATACGCACCGATGGATCGTGGGCATAGACTTTCCTCAAAAATAATTAAGCCCGATCGCCAATTTGAGTAAATTCAACTTCGCCAAAAATAGCAGAGGCGTGAGCGTAGTATTTGAACTCCATCAGATTTTGAAACGGATCTTCTAGAAAGAAAGTGCGGTGTTCTAAAGGCAGATTCGTAAACCGATACTTGGGCTGCTGATAAAAGGAGAGTCCTTGGCGCTGCGATCGCTCCAGCAAATTCTCCCAATCTGCCTCAGCCGTGAAAATTAGCCCAAAATGTCGGGGATAAATGCCCTTTTGTGAGGTGATCGACTCCGCGAGATGGGCAACTAACTGATGACCATGTAGGTTCAAAATCACTGAATTTGGGCTTTCTCGCCCCACATTACATCCCAACCCTTCGGCGTAAAAGGTCTTGGCTCGGGCAATATCCGTGACGGGAAAGGCAAGATGAAAAAGAGCTTTGGGCATTTTGGATTTTAGATTTGAGGGCTGTTATCAAGTTTGAGAGCTGTAAAAGGTGAGGGCGGTGCTGCCGTATACTTTTTGCCGGACGATCGCCAAATTGCCCACGCGCTCTGGCAAAAGCTGAGTGGGGCTATGTTCGGCAGCAAGTTCGCCAGCAAGTTCGCCAGCCAAAAGGCTGTGATGGGCGATCGCTTCTAGCACAGGCAGATATAAGCCACTTGCATAAGGTGGATCAAAGTAAATGCGATCGAATTTTGGCGATCGCTGCGCCAAGACGGACAGCTTACTCACCACATCACCGCGAATCACCTGAAATTTCTGCTCTGGCTGAGCCACCTGCTGCCAGTTTTGCTGAATGATGTCACAGGCTCGACCGGATTCTTCAATGCCAGTGACGCTTACTGCACCGCGACAGAGCGCTTCGGCACCCATTGCGCCGCTACCCGCGCAAAGATCGAGCCAGTGGCAGCCGGCAATTTTGCCCTGCCAGATGTTGAATAATGCCTGTCTCACCCGCGAGGGCGTGGGGCGGGTGGCGAGTCCCGGCAGAGTTTTTAGAGCGCGATTGCCGTAGATTCGGAGAGACATGGACGATCGCGCACCAGCGCCACAAAGTTTGACAAGATTTGCAATCCGCTCACCGACGACTTTTCGGGGTGAAATTGCACCGCCATGAGATTATCTTGGGCGATCGCTGCTGTCACCGTCTGCGTGCCGTGGGTAATCGTTGCTGCCGTTGCTGCTAAATTAGCCGGATCGGCGTAGTAAGAGTGAACAAAATATAGCCAGGGATCATGCGGGAGATGGTTCCACAGCGGCAGGTGAGGCTGGGTCATCTGGAGCTGATTCCAGCCCATGTGGGGAACGGTGAGTCTTGGCTCAGGACGAAAGTGCCGCACCATGCCAGGAACGATGCCCAAACCTGGCTCTATGCCTTCCTCGCTGCCTTCCAACAAAATGTGCAGCCCTAGACAAATGCCTAGGAACGGCTTGCCGCTAGCAATAATGTCTTTGATAGGCTGGATGAGGTCACGCGATCGCAAATGCTGAATGGCGGGATCAAATGCTCCCACTCCTGGCAAGACAACCGCATCGGCTGCTTCCAAGTCTTTAATTGAGTCGGTGACATGGGTTTTAGCTCCAGCATTCTCTAGCCCTTTGCAGGCAGAGTGCAGGTTGCCCATATCGTAGTCAATTACGGCAATGATAGTCATGGGTGGATCTTCTGGGTGGGCGATCGAGGGGTAATTCTTAGGCAGATGATCTCAATATATAGTCTTGTTAGGTTGCAAAGAGAGGTTTAAGTAGAAAATTCTTTGGGAACTATAAGAGCAAATAAAATGGAAATTTTGTATGAGTTCTTTCCCTTACTATAGCG
>CASBQM010000447.1 GCA_949127645.1 Synechococcales cyanobacterium PMM_0036 | reverse complement strand
GTAGATATTAGCGAGGCAAAGCGTGCTGAAGCCGAACGTCAGCATATCCAGGAACAAGAAGTTCTTCGCAATCGGCAGTTGGCAGAGCAAAATGAGGCACTTGATTTAGCGCGTAAACGTGCCGAGCAGGCAGCTCAGATGAAAAGCACTTTTCTGGCAACCATGAGCCACGAAATCCGCACGCCTTTGAACGCAGTTTTGGGCATGACCGGGCTGCTGCTCGATAGTCATTTGGATGCACAGCAATATGATTTTGCCGAAACCATTCGCAATAGCGGCGATAATCTGCTAATGCTGCTCAATGAAATCCTGGATTTCTCCAAGCTGGAAGCCGGCGAAATGGAGCTAGAAATATTAGACTTTGACGTTGTTTCTTGCGCTGAAGAAGTGACCGATCTGCTGGCGGCTTCAGCCCATGCCAAACAGCTAGAGATTGCTGTCTGGGTTGAGCCAGAAGTGCCAACGCGGCTACGGGGCGACGTTAGTCGCTTGCGTCAGGTGTTGACCAATCTGGTCAGTAACGCGATTAAGTTTACGGCAGCGGGTGAAGTAGTAATTCGGATTTCGCTGCAATCTGAACCTGAAGCTGGATCTGAAGCTGGATCTGAAGCTGGATCTGAAGCTGGATCTGAAACAAAATTGGGTTCGGCAATCGCCACCCTGCTATTTTCAGTAGAAGATACTGGGATGGGCATTGCGCCGGAAGGTCTCAAAAAACTGTTCTTGCCCTTTTCTCAGGTTGATGCCTCTACCACGCGCAAGTTTGGCGGCACGGGGCTAGGGCTAGCCATTTGCAAACAGCTTGTAGAGCTAATGGGCGGCACGATTCGAGTTAGCAGCATACTCGGACAAGGCTCCAAGTTTCAGTTTGAACTCGCCTTTGAAAAACAGCCCCAGGTTGCTCTGCCTTCAGCTTCAGGCAGTCTTCAAGGGCTGCGGCTCCTGATTGTGGACGACAATGCCACCAATCGCAAAATTTTATGGCATCAGGCAACTCACTGGGGAATGCAGGTTGAAGAAGCGGCAGGCGGCGAGGAAGCCCTGAGAATGCTGCAATCTGGGCTGTTTTACAACCGTTACGACATCATCATCTTAGATATGCAAATGCCCGATCTGGACGGGGAAGCAGTCGGAAGAGCCATCAAAGCCAATCCCTTGCTGGCAAATATTAGACTAGTCATGCTGACCTCACTCAACCAAAAGAGCGGCATGAATCGGGTTCAAGAACTAGGATTCTCGGCTTATCTGGTCAAACCTGTGAAGCAGTCCCGCTTGTTTGATTGCTTGATGCAGGTGATGCATTCTGAAATAGGCACAATAAATCTGACGTTGAAAGACGATCGCCCTGCTCATGCCCCCGCTCATGCCCCCGCTATCGTCACGGTTCCCGCTATCGCCACGGTTCCCGCTATCACCTCGATTCCCGCTATCACCGATGTCGATCGCCCCTCTAAAAAGCTCAAAATCCTCTTGGTTGAAGATAGTCTAGTCAACCAAAAAGTCGCGCTAAACCAACTCAAAAACCTGGGCTATACGGCTGACGTAGCTGCCAACGGCAAAGAAGCCCTAGACTTGGTATCGCAGATCGGCTACGACCTGATTTTCATGGATTGCCAGATGCCGATTATGGATGGGTACGAAGCAACGCAAGCTGTTCGGAGGCTTCAGGGTTCAACTCGGCATCCGGTCATTATTGCCATGACGGCTAATGCGATGAAAGAAGATCACGATCGCTGTATCCAGGTCGGCATGGATGACTACCTCAGCAAACCCGTCCAGAAACAGGTGTTAGCCGACAAGTTGATTTACTGGAGTGGGGCGATCGCCACCAGATCGTAAACATTAAAACACTCGATTAGCCGATCGCCTGGGCGCTTTGCTGACGATGCAACAGCATAGTCTGAACAAATTGCTCAAACAAATAGTCGGCATCATGCGGGCCAGGACTTGCCTCCGGGTGATACTGTACCGAGAACAGCGGCAAAGTCTTGTGACGCAGACCGGCAACCGTGCGATCGTTCAAATTCAGGTGCGTAATCTCCACCTCAACATTGGGCAAAGACTCAGCGCTGATGGCAAAGCCGTGATTCTGGCTGGTGATCTCTACAGGTTGCTGACTCATGCCACAGGGCTGATTTAACCCCCGATGCCCAAACTTCAGCTTGAAGGTTTCGGCACCCAGAGACAGACCCAAAATTTGATGCCCCATACAGATGCCAAACATCGGCTTTTCGCTGGTGAGGAGCGCTTTGGTGGTGGCAATGCCCTCTGCCACCGTTGCCGGATCGCCCGGCCCATTTGAGAGGAAAATGCCGTCTGGGCTGTACTTGAGGATTTCTTCAGGGGACGTATCTGCGGGCACAACGATGACCCGACAGCCGTAGCTGGCTAGCCGCCGCAAGATATTTTTCTTGATGCCAAAGTCGATCGCCACAACGGTCAGGGGTTGGTCTGGGAGAGCGATCGCCGTTGAGGTGGATTTAAGCGTATAGTCCCAGGCAGCACCCGTTACTTCAGACCATTCGTATGCCGATTGAGTGCTGACTTCACGCACCAGATTTAGCCCTGCCATACTGGGGGCTTCTTGCACCCGCATCAATAAATCGGTAGGGTCAAGAATTTCGGTAGAGATGCCACCATTCATCGCCCCTGACGATCGCAGCTTGCGGGTAAGGGCGCGGGTGTCAATACCGTAAATGCCAGGAATCCCATACTTCTTCAGGTAATCTTGCAGCGATTGAGTCGATCGCCAGTTTCTAGGACGTGAGCAGATGTTTCGAGCGATCGCCCCTTTAATCTGTGGACGGCCCGACTCTTCATCTTCAGGATTAACACCCGTATTTCCCAACTCAGGATAGGTAAAGCTAATGATTTGACCCCGATAGCTTGGATCGGTCAGCACCTCCTGGTAGCCCGTCATGCCTGTGTTAAATACCACCTCGCCAATGGCAGTCGCCGACGCACCAAACGACCACCCTCGATAGGTTGTTCCATCTGCCAAGACGAGCAATGCAGGCTGAGCACCAGAGAACAGCATAGAATCCCTCTCATGAATATCTGAATAGTAAGCGTTCTTATCCTACGTCTGCATGGAGAAGATGAACAGTCACAACCGTGACGGTTAGACAAAGAAAGCTTGAGGATGTCGCCTGCTTCCCTTGAGGTGGGTCAGCCCGAATACCCAGAATTCAGTAAGCGCAATATAAAGTAAGCGCAATATAAAGTAAGCGCAATATAAAGTAAGCGCAATATAAAGT